>VGRB01000302.1 GCA_016875475.1 Deltaproteobacteria bacterium | reverse complement strand
CCTGCCGGCGCTCGACGCGGAGGTCGCGGTCGACGAGGGGACGCCCCTCGAGGACATGACGGCGGAGGCCAACGTCGCGCGGCCCGACCCGGCCCTGGTCGCCGGGTGCACGCACCAGCTCGAGATCGGCGAGTCCGGGCGCGCGCTGAAGTGCTTCGAGGCGGCGCTCCCGCAGTGGCCGGACGACGCGGACCTGCTGTTCGGCGCGGCCCTGTCCGGGCTGGTCTACGCGTCCGAGTTGTCGGTGATGATCACGAGCGCGCCCGCGCAATTCGCGGACCCGGGCGACGGGTACGCGGAGACGCTCCCGGAGGGGATGAGCCAGAACGAGTACCTCGCGGCCGAGATCCACAGGATCTTCATGCGGCTGCGGGAGCACTTCGTGACGGCCGCCGGGCGGCTCGACCGCGTGGCGGGGCGGGGCGTCCGGTTCGAGGTGACGGCGTGCCCGATCTTCCTCGGGTTGAAGCCGACTCTCCAGGCCCGGGGGGTGTTCGACGACGGCGACGTCCTGCTGATGGGCGCGATCGCGGACGCGATCATCGGGGTGTTCGACTTCCTCGCGGGCCAGGACTGGGACACCGAGGTCCTGGACCTCGTGAACTTCGTCAAGGACGGCCTCGGGGACGTGGACTTCCAGGCGATCGCGGGCGTCCTGACGCACCTCCTGAACTCGGACGAGCGGTTCCTGACGCTCCACCCTGTGGACGGGGCGACGCTGTTCGAGGACGCCCGGGTGCGGTTCGGCGCGGCCGGCGCGAAGCTGGAGGCCGCGATCGCGCGCATCCGCGAGCTGGGCGACGGCGGGAAGGACGTGACGTGGGTCGAGGACGTCGGCGCGACGGCTCGCCTGAAGTTCGCGTCCGTGATCCGCTACGCGGATGACGGCACGACGGCCGAGGAGGTCCTGTCCTTCGAGCTGACGCAGAAGGTCATGGCCGGATTCCGGAACGCGTCCGAGAGCATCCTGACCCCCGGCCGCCGGACCACGCTGCACGGGGGCGTGTTCCCGGTGCTCGCCGCGATGGCCGTGACCGCGTCGCGGTCGGGGATGCTGTCGGGTATGAACCTGAAGCTCCCCATCGACATCGGCGCGTTCGAGATCGGGGCGCTGTCCGACCTGCTCGGCGGCCTCGTGCCGAACGTGCTGGCCTTCGACTGGGGCACCTTCTTCGGGAAGCCCGCCGGGTTGCGGCCATGGCTGCCCGAGTGGACCGACGGCGCGGGTCCGCTGAAGGACCGCTTCCTGACCGAGTGGGAGTGCCCGGACGACCTGGACGCGGACGGGTACCCGAGCGGCGCGCTCGGGCTGCTGTGCGGCGACGGGGCGACGCTCTCGGACGCGGCGCACTTCGCTGGCGAGAGCTTCGCGACGGAGCCCGACGGGATCGCGTCCGCGCTGCCGGTGTTCGCGTTCGGGGACCCGACGCTCGGCGGGCTCCTGTACGTGGACCTGGCGGGCGAGCCGGGGAGCGACGAGGCGGGCGCATATCTCCCCGCGGACGCGACCACGCTGAACGCGGCGCTGGGCAGGCTGGTCTCGGGCATCCTGCCCCTCCTCCCGAAGTGACGAGGTCGTAAGTGCGCGACAAGGTTGCATCGAGCCTGTTGCCCGGCATCGCCGGCGCGGTCGTGTTCGGCCTGCTGGTCGCCGGGATCCTGGCGATCGGCCAGGGCGGGCGGACCGAGTTCGAGCAGCTCCTCCGCAGGACGCGGGGCGAGCGCGTCGACGAGCGCCTGACGCCGGCGCAGGCCGGGTACGCGGTCGAGTCGAGGCGGGACGGGCGCGTGGTTCCGCTGACGATCCCCGAGGTCGGCGACGCGCCGGTGGTGTTCCTGAACTTCTGGGGGACCTTCTGTCCGCCGTGCATCGAGGAACTGCCGTCCCTGCTCGCGATGGCGCGGGCGCGGCAGCAGGACGTCGTGGTCCTGGCCGTCAGCTACGACGAGTCGTGGCAGCTGATCGACGATTTCTTCAAGAATTTCACGAGCGAGTCCATCCCGCCGAACTTCCTGGTGGTCCGCGACCCCGAGACCGTGGCGGGCCGCGACCTCAAGGCCCTGTTCGGCACCGAGAAGGTCCCCGAGTCCTACCTGCTGCGGAACGGCGTGGTCGAGGCGAGGTACGTCAACGCGAGGGACTGGACCGACCCGGACTTCGGGGGGGTCCTGGACGAGCTGCTGGGTCGCTGAACGCGTCCTTGACTGCGTCATCACACCCCCGGGATACTCGCGGCGGGGCCCGTCCGGAGGGAGACGCATGCGAGCGACGATCCTGGCGGCGACCGCGTTCGCCTTCGCGGGCACGCTCGCCTGGGGGGGGTGCGACCGGCCGCCGATCGACCGCTCGGCGGGTCCGGGCGGCTCCGACCTCGGCGGCAACCCCTACGCGGACGGCACCGAGGCGGGCGCGCAACCCGGCGGGATCTGCGGGGACGCGCCGCCGCTCGACGTGCGCGCGCGGACCACCGACCCGCGCGTGGCGTCCGTCCTGTCCGGCCTGTCGCTGGCCGAGAAGGTCGATCAGATGGCCGGGCCCGAGCTGACGCCGGACATGTTCATCACCGCCGACAACGAGCGCGTCGGGGTGCGGGGGTTCAGGTTCCGCGACGGGCCGCGCGGCGTCCGCCTGGAGTCCGGAACGGCCACGTGCTTCCCGGTCGCGGTCGCGCGCGCCGCGGCCTGGGACCTCGACCTCGAGTACCGCGTCGGCGGCGCGATCGGCGCGGAGACGCGCGGGCTCGGCCACAACTGCCTGCTCGCGCCCACGGTCAACGTGCTGCGCCACCCGGGGTGGGGCCGGGCGCAGGAGGCCTACGGCGAGGACCCGTGGCTGACCGGCATGGTCGGCATCGCGTCCACGCGCGGCATCCAGACCCGGGTCCCCGCGTGCGTCAAGCACTTCGCGGCGAACAACATCGAGGACACGCGCATGACCAACAACGCGGTCATCGACGAACAGACGCTCCGCGAGGTCTATGCGCGGCACTTCGAGATGATCGTGAAGGAGGCCGACGCCGCGTGCGTCATGGCGGCCTACAACAAGGTCAACGGCCAGTACTGCTGCGAGAACCCGCCGCTGCTGCGCGACCTGCTGAAGGGCGAGTGGGGGTTCGACGGGTTCGTGGTCAGCGACTGGTTCGCGGCGAAATCGACCGTCGAGTCCGCCCTGGGGGGGCTGGACGTCGAGATGCCGTTCCGGGCGAACTACTCCGGCCTGCAGCTCGCGGTGTCCGGGGGGCAGGTGCCGCAGGAGGTCATCGACGAGGCGGTCGAGCGGATCCTGCGGATCAAGTTCAAGTTCGGGTTCGCCCTGCTGAACGAGCCGTACGTCGGCGACCCGGCGGTCGTCGAGAGCCCGGCGCACACGTCGCTCGCGCGCGAGGCCGCGCGCAAGGGCATGGTCCTGCTGAAGAACGATGGCGGCGCGCTCCCGATCGACGCGGCGAAGGACAAGAGGATCGCGGTCGTCGGGAAGTGGGCGACCCAGGCGAGGCTCGGGGACGCGGGCAGCAGCAACGTGACGCCCGGCTACGCGGTCGCGCCGTACCTCGGCATCCGGACGCGGGCCGGGAGCGGCGCGCAGGTCACGACCAGCCAGGACGCCTCGGCCGCGGCGGGGGCGGACGTCGCGGTCGTGGTAGTGGCGCTGACCCAGCAGGACGAGGGCGAGGCGTGGAACGGCGGCGGCGATCGCGACTCGCTCGACCTCTCGCCGGACCAGGAGCAGCTCGTGCGCGACACGGCCGCCGTCGCGGCCCGGACCGTGGTCGTGATCGAGGCCGGCGGCCCGATCACGATGGAGCGCTGGATCGGCGACGCGGACGCGATCGTGATGGCGTGGTACCCCGGCATGGAGGGCGGCCGGGCGCTCGCGGACGTGCTGTTCGGGGATTTCGACTTCTCGGGCCGGCTCGTCCAGACCTGGCCGAAGCGGTGGGAGGACGAGCCCGCGTTCGGCAACCACCAGGCCGAGACGGAGATGGACTACTGGCACGGCTACCGGCACTTCGACAAGACGGGGGTCGAGCCGCTCTTCCCGTTCGGGTTCGGGCTGTCGTATTCGACGTTCTCGCACTCGAACCTGCGGATCCCGTGCGGGACGATCACGCCCGGGGGCCTCCTGCGGGTGACCGCGGACGTGAAGAACACGGGCGCCCGCGCGGGGTCCGAGGTGGTCCAGGCGTACGTGTCCACGCCGGACACGACCCGGCGCCGGTTCGTCAAGGAACTGAAGGGGTTCGCGCGCGTGACGCTCTCGCCGGACGAGACGCGGACGGTCGAGATCCCCATCCGGATCCCGGACCTCGCGACCTGGGACACCGGGACGAAGTCGTGGCTGGTCGAGCCGATCCGGCACGAGGTCCGTGTCGGCCCGAACGCACGCGACCTGCCGCTGTCGGGGAGCTTCGTCGTCGGCCCCGCCGGGAAGGAGGTGGCGGAATGAGGTGGTTCGTCGCGGCCGCCCTCCTCCCGGCTTCCGCCGCCGCCCTCGCGGACACTCCCCCCGTGCCCGTACCCTCTGCCCCTGCGGCCTCCTGGAAGTACTTCCACGCAGGCGCAGCGCTCCCCGCGGACTGGAGCCCGCCCGGCCCGGGCCGCTGGAGCACGGACCACGCGTCGCCGTACTACCCCCCCGACGGCGTGCAGTCGCCGCTGCGCGCGGACGGCCTGCACCTGGGCGGCGACTTCTGGATCGACACGGGGTACGAGAAGAGCCGGCGCGAGCTTCCGAGCGAGCCCGACCTCGAGTTCTGGCTGATGAAGGGCCGGCTCATGCTCGACGTCACGGCGGTCAAGACCTGGAAGCGCTTCTTCACGCAGGCCAAGGGGCAGGTCCTGGCGCACGTCGAGGAGATCCCGGGCGACGAGTTCGTGAACACGGACGACGCCTGGATCCGGTTCGGCATGTGGGACCTGTGGGACTTCCAGGTCGGGCGGTTCGAGGCGTGGGAGGTGTTCACGAAGGGCGAGGGGTTCGAGCGCGACACCCTCGAGGATCTGGGCGCGTTCGGCGGGCCGGACATCTACGAGGTGAACTACGCCTTCTACCGGCAGGACGGGTTCGGGCAGATGGCGTTCCACGCGTACCCGTGGAAGTTCCTGAGGTTCGAGGTGAGCGGGGTGTTCGGGAACGAGCTGGGGTTCAACTCGATCGGCGTGCGGCCCGCGGGCATCCTCGACTTCGGGTGGATCAAGGTGAAGGCGGCGGGCGAATACCGGAGGCTCCGGAACCAGGAGGAGGGGAAGAAGCAGTGGGAGGAGAAGCGGGGGCTCGGGGGCGGTGTCATCCTGGCCTTCGAGGACCCCGCGAAGCCGTTCCGCGTCCGGTTCGGCGCTAGCGCGGCCTACGGCATGATCGACAAGGTCGACGCGTTCGAGAAGGTGGACGAGCGCGGCTCGACCGACACGTTCTCGGCCGGCGGGTTCGCGAACGTCGGCCTGTGGTCGGCGGTCCTCGGGCTCGGGTACGACCGCACCATCCAGGGGGACCGGCAGCTGAACGACCGGACCGGGCGGGTCGGCCACTTCGTTCACGACCAGTTGTTCGTGTCCGTGCGTCACCCGGTCGTGATCCCGAACCTGACGGCCAAGCTGGTGTTCGCCTGGGCGAGGGCGGACCTCGAGCCCGCGTTCGACAATCCCCGGGTCAACGACATGTACAGCGTGCGGCTGCGCCTGCACATGGCGTTCTGACGGTGGAGGTGGTCATGCGACGCGCACTCGTTCTGCTCCCGGTGCTCGTGGCCTGCGACGGGACCGCATTCGACCCACAGCAGCAGCCCCCGAAGCCGACGGACGTGCTCGGCGAGGCGGCCGGAGCCGACGCGCCCGCGGACGCGCCGCAGGTCGAGGCCGCGGACCCGGGCGGCTCGGATGCGGCACCGGACACGGCGCCCGAGGCCGCCCCCGACGCCGACCCCGACGCCGACCCCGACGCCTTTGTGAAGGGCTGCACCGACCCGGAAGCCAAGAACCACGACCCGGCAGCGACCGAGGACGACGGGTCCTGCCTGTACGACGTGTCCGTCACGTTCCACGTGGACATGAGCTGTGTCGGGGACGCGCCGGCGCCCCAGGTCGCGGGCGGGAACACGTTCGGCGACCCGGGCGACTTCCCGCTATCGGACCCGGACCAGGACGGGATCTGGACCGCCACCGTCGCGCTGGCGCCGGGGCTCGGGACCTCGTACACGTTCACGTCGGACGCCTGCGCCGGCTTCACGTGCAAGGAGGACATCGCGGGCCAGTCGTGCGCGACCGAGCCGTGGAACGACCGCTACCTGGCGGTCGGCGCGACGGATCTGGACGTGCGCGCGTGCTTCGGCCGGTGCGAAGTCGAGGTCTGCGGCCAGTGCCCGAAGGGCGCCTCCGCCCCGGCCCCGATCCCGACCTGCGCCACGCCGCAGGTGAAGGTCACGTTCCGGGTGGACCTCGCCGCGTCCTGGCCGGTCGCGCAGTCGAACGTGATCGCGCTTCGGGGGGGCTGGGCCGAGCCCGGGTCCGGCGCCGGGCCCGGTCCCGGCATCGTGATGGCGCGCCTCCCGCCCCCGGACCACACGGTCTACGAGGCCGCGGTCTGCCTCGATCCGGACACTCAATACACCTACAAGTTCATAGGTTTGACCATCGCCGCGCTCACTGCCGACGAGTTCCCGGACGGGGCCTACGCGGCCGGCGGCCCGCCCTGCCCCGGCACCACGGCGACGAAGGCGTGCGACGCCGGCACCTGCACGAGCCGGGTCTTCACGACCGGCAAGTCCGACCAGGTCCTCCCGGTCGTCCCGTGGGCCGGCTGCCCGGCGGACTGATCGTCCCAACAAGCGCGAGCGCGAAGCGCGAGCAGGTCACCGCAAAA
>VGRB01000301.1 GCA_016875475.1 Deltaproteobacteria bacterium | reverse complement strand
GGGTTCGGGGGCGGGAACGGGCTCGGGTTCGCGGGCGGTTGCGGGCTCGGGTTCGGGGACGGGGCGGGAGGCGCGCATGCGGACTGGAGCGGTCGCTCGACATTGCCGGATCCGGGGCGGATGACATTGCCGGATCCGGGGCGGATGACTAGACTCCGGCGTGGCGAAGAACTGGAGGCGGGCATGAACGTGCTCGTGCCGCTCCTCGGGGGCGCGTGCCTGCTGTGGCTGGGCGCGCGGTTCTACGGCCGCCTGCTGGAGCGCCGGCTGGGCGTGGACCCGGCGCGGCCGACGCCCGCGGTCGAACGGGACGACGGACGCGACTACGTCCCCACGCGGGTGCCGGTCCTGTTCGCGCACCACTTCTCCGCGATCGCCGGCGCCGGCCCCATCCTCGGGCCGACCATCGCGCTGCTGTACGGGGTCGGGCCCGGCTGGCTGTGGATCGTGCTCGGGGGGATCTTCTTCGGGGCGGTGCACGACTTCGCGACGCTCTTCGCCTCGGTCCGCCAGGGGGGACGCTCGATCGCCGAGGTGGCGAGATCGTCGCTCGGCAACACCGGGTTCAGCCTGTTCATCCTGTTCGCTCTGGTCCTGATCCTGCTGGTGACGTCGGCGTTCCTCGCCGCGACCGCCGTCTCGCTGACGTCCATGTGGCCGGCGCAGAGCCTCGGCCTGGATCCGGCGGACTCCTGGATGAGGGTCGTGGAGCGCGACGGCCGGCCGCTCGCGGTCATCGGCGGCATCGCGTCGATGTCGGTGGTGATCATCACGCTGATGTCGCCGGTGCTCGGGTACCTGATCTACCGGCGCGGCCTCGGCACGGTCCCGGCCTACGCCCTCGCCGCCCTGATCTGCGCCGTCTCGGTGGCGGCCGGCGTCGTCTGGCCGATCACCCTGGACCCGAAGACCTGGATGATCCTCATCTCGGTCTATGTGCTCCTCGCGGCGGGCGTGCCGGTCTGGCTGATCCTCCAGCCTCGCGACTTCATCAACGTGCAGATCCTGTACGTCGGGATCGCGGGGCTGATGGGCGGCCTGCTCGTCGCGGGCCTCGGCGGGCTCACGATCCAGGCCCCCCTGGCCGACCTCGCGTCCGCCGGGCAGTCCCCCGCCCTCGGGCCGCTGTGGCCGGTCCTGTTCACGACCATCGCGTGCGGTGCGATCTCGGGTTTCCACAGCATGGTCGCGTCCGGCACGACGGCGAAGCAGGTGTCCAGCGAGCGGCACCTGAAGCGCATCGGCTACGACGGGATGCTGCTGGAGAGCCTGCTCGCGCTCGCGGTCCTGGTGCTGGTCGGCGCGACCCTGTCCTCGGCCGACTACGCGGCCATGGTGCACCCGACGGACCCGGCCGTGAAATCCAACCCGATCCTGGCGTTCTCGCTCGCGAGCGGCCGCCTGCTGGAGACGGCGTTCGGCATCCCCGTCGCCGGCGGGACCGTGTTCGGGATCCTGCTGGTCGAGGGCTTCGTGGTGACGACCCTGGACGCGGCGGTCCGCATCAACCGCTACCTCTTCGAGGAGCTGTGGGGCATCCTCTTCCGGGGTCGGGTGCCGGCCCTGATGAGGCACTACTGGTTCAACTCCGGGCTGTCCGCGGTCCTGATGCTGCTGCTCGCGTGGACGAACGCCTTCAACCTGATCTGGCCGGTCTTCGGGTCCGCGAACCAGCTCATCGGCGCGCTCGCGCTCATCGCCGTCTCCGCCTGGCTGGTCGGCCAGGGCAGGCGTCCGTGGTACACGGTCGTCCCGGCGGCGGCCATGCTGGTGACGACGATCGCCACCCTGCTGATCCTGATCCCCCGCTACCTCGATGGCGGCCAGTGGGCACTGCTGATCGCGGACGTCGCGCTCATCGCGCTGGCCCTGGCCCTGGTCGGGGTCGCGGCATCGAGGCTGCGCGGCCTGCTCGGGCGCGCCGCGTCCGCGGAGGTCGCCGCGGCCCCGGCAGGAGGGCCCCCTGCACCGGCTCCCTGACGACGACCGTGGAGGTTGCGCGAGGGACCGTTCGCGCCGGTGTTCGTCGTCCTGTGCGCGTGCTCGGGGGGGACGCCGAACCGCACCGACGTCGCCGTGCCGCCGCCCGTCTGCCCGGCGCGTGCCCACGGCGCCCTCGGGGACGGCACCACGCTCGCCACGGCCGCGATCCAGGCCGCGGTGGACGAGTGCGCGGGCGCCGGCGGCACGGTCGTGCTCGATGCCGGCACGTACCTGAGCGGCACCGTCCGGCTCGCGAGCCGCATGACGTTGCGGATCGGTGCGGGCGCGACCCTGCTGGGCACGACCGACATGGCGGACTGGACGGACAAGGGCCTGCTGGTCGCGGATGCGTGCGACGACCTGACGATCGAGGGCCCGGGCACGATCGACGGCAACGGGCCGTTCTGGTGGGCGTCCGAGCCGGCCTTCGGCGTGAGGCCGCAGCGGCTCGTGCAGCTCCGCGACTGCACCGGCGTGACCGTGCGCGACCTGCGGATGCGGCAGTCGCCGAGATGCTCCCTCCGAGGGGGAAGCCGGAGGGGGCCGGATGGCGTGGATCACGCGTGGACGCCGCTGGGGCGGATCCCTGCCGCGCCGGTGGTGCCGTGGCTCGTGCTGCACGGGCGCCGGACGATTCGGGAAGGCGCGCGCGGCGGTCGCGGGCACCGGGCTCATTGCGGGCCTCGCGGCCGGCGCCGCTGCGGCGCCCGCGCCGAATCGCGAGCCCCGCGTCGAATCACCGGGTTCGCGCGCGCGGCCTTGACTCCGTGCGCGGTCGCGATAGACTCCCCGCGTTTCGACTAGACTGACACGTCGTTCTAGTCGGCCGCGTCCCCCGGGAGCACGGAACCCGGACGCGCGGCGGGAACGGACGACGCGGCGGAGGGTGCGAACATGCGGATCGGGATCGACTGCGGCAGCCTGACGGTCAAGGGTGCGCTGCTCGACGACAAGGGCCGGGTCGTCGCCCGCGAGCACCGGGTGCACCGGGGCGAGGTCCTCGCTACGGCCCAGCAGGTGATCTTCTCGCTCGTGGACGGGCACGACCGCGCGGGCATGACGCTCGCCCTGACCGGGCGCCACGCCGCCCCGCTCGCGGTCCTGCTCGGCGCGGAGACCATGGACCAGGCCGCGTGCGAGATCGCGGGCGCCCGCGTCCTGTTCGGGGTGACCGACCACATCCTGCACCTCGGCGGCGGGTCGCTGATGCTGATCTCGCTCGACCACGAAGGCAACCTGCTCTCGTTCGCGATGAACTCGGCATGCGCGGCGGGCACGGGGTCGTTCCTGGACGAGCAGGCCGCACGCCTCGGGCTGTCGCACGACGAGGCGAACGCGATCGCGCCCGTGGCGCGTCCGCCGTCGGTCGCCACGCGCTGCGCCGTCTTCGCGAAGACCGACCTGATCCACCGCCAGCAGGAGGGCTTCTCCCGCGACGAACTGTGGTGCGGCTTGTGCAACGGCATGTCGCGCACCGCGGTCCAGACCCTGCTGAAGGGACACGACCTGGCCGGCCGCGTGGCCGTCACCGGCGGCGTGGCCGCGAACCCCGGGATGGTGCACTACCTGAAGCGCACGCTCGACGCGGACGGGGGACAGGGGCCCGCGATCGAGGTGTCGCCCGACTCCGCGGTCTGCGGCGCGATCGGCGCGGCCGCCGAGGGCGAGGCCGTGCCGGTGACGCAGGTGCTGGAACGGCTGACGGGGCGTGGGAGGGCGGGGGCAGGGGCGGGAACGCGGGCGGGCTCGGGTACGGGTACGGGTGCGGGGGAGCCGGTGCGGAGACCGGCGTTGGTGCTGAACCGGACGAAGTACCCGGACTTCTCGGTCCCGATCTCGTGGACCGACGCGGATGGCAACGAGGTCCGCGTCCATCGCGACTGGCGGCCCGCGAGGAAGCCCGCCGGCCGTCCGCCGAAGACGCCGCGGCCCGCGCCGGACGCGCGGGTCGTGCCGGTGCTGCTCGGAATCGACGTCGGCTCGACCTCGACGAAGGCCGCGCTCTGCGAGGCGGACGGCCGCGTGGTCGCGGACGTCTACCGCCGCACGCTCGGCGACCCGGTCGGCGCGGGGAAGAAGCTGCTCGCCGCGATCCGTTCGATCGAGGTGCGGTTCGGCGTGCGCTTCGACGTGGCCGCCGTCGGCACCACCGGCAGCGGCCGGAAGATCGTCGGCGCGGTGGCCGGCGCGGACACGATCGTCAACGAGATCTCGGCGCACGTGCGCGGCGCCGCGTCCGTGGACCCGACGGTCACGACCATCTTCGAGATCGGGGGGCAGGACTCGAAGTACATGCGGCTCCAGGACGGCCGGATCGCCGACGCGAACATGAACTACGTGTGCGCCGCCGGGACCGGCACGTTCGTCGAGGAGCTGGGCCGCAAGCTCGGGTTCGGGGTCGAGGAGATCGGCGAGACCGCGCTCGGCGCCGAGCCCCCCCACACCAGCGATCGCTGCACCGTGTTCATGGAGCAGGACGCGTCCCAGCTCACGCGCGAGGGCACGTCGCGTCGCGAGGTCATGGCCGCGATCCTCTATTCCGTCATCGAGAACTACCGGACCAAGGTCGTGGGCAACCGCCACGTGGACGGCCATAGGGTCATGTTCCAGGGCGCGACCGCCCGCAACCGCGGCCTTGTCGCGGCGATCGAGAACGTGTTCGGCGTCGAGGTCGTGGTCTCGCCGTACTGCCACGTAATGGGCTCCATCGGCGCGGCCCTGCTGGCGCGCGACGCCCTTGAGGCATCCGGAGGGAAGACCCGGTTCCGCGGCCTCGGGCTCGCCGACCTCGACGTGCGCGTGACGACCGCGCCGTGCGAGCTGTGCTCGAACCGGTGCGTCATCAGCACGGCCCGCGTCGAGGGCCTCGACGAGCAGCCATCGTTCGGCTACCTGTGCGGCCGCGAGCCCGACGAGCAGCGGATGCGCAAGAACGTGGAGTACGGCCCGTTCCGCGCGCGGAAGCTGTGGATCAGGGCCGCGAGCCGGGTCGGCGAGCCGCGCCCCGAGTCGGACACCGGGCGCCCGCGCATCGGCATCCCGTTGTCGCTCGCGACGTGGGGGTATGCGCCGCTGTTCAAGACGCTGGTCGAGGAACTGGGGGGGGAGGCGGTCATCGGCCGCGAGACCGACCACGAGATCGCCCGGCTCGGCGCCGCGACCGTGGGGTCCGACTTCTGCTTCCCGGTCAAGGTCGCGCACGGCCACGTGGCCACGATGCTGAAGCGCGACGACCTCGACGGCGTGCTCGTGCCGGTGATGCTGGAGGAGGTGCGCAACAGGCACACGTCCCGCTCGCGGTTCTGCCCGTACCTCGCGGCGCTGCCCGCGGTGGTCCGGCACCTGGCCGAGGCGGACGGGTGCGGCCCGGACCTGCTCGCGCCGGCGATCGACTTCAACCTGTCCGACCGGGACGTCGCGCGCGACATCGTGGTCGGCGTCGCGCCGGTGCTGGACGTGACGGAGGAGCGGGCCGAGGCCGCGTGGCGCGCCGCCGTGAAGGCTCAGCGCGAGTACATGGCGTCGCTCGAGGCGAAGGGACGCGAGGTCCGCGAGACGCTTCGGCGGGAGGGGAAGAAGGGCATCGTCATCATCGGGCGGCCATACAACGTTCTCGATCCGGTCGTCAGCGTGAACCTGCCGATCAAGGTGAGCGAGGCCGGGTTCACGGTGATCCCGATCGACATGCTGCCGTTCCGGCCGGAGAGGCTCGGCGAGGGCCTCGACAACATGTACTGGAACTACGGCCAGCGCATCCTGTCCGCGGTGCGCGAGGTCGCGGACGACCCGGACCTGTACGCGATCTTCCTGACGAGCTTCAACTGCGGCCCGGACTCGTTCATCCTGACGCTCGCCGAGCAGGTGATGGGCAGGAAGCCGTTCCTGGTGCTCGAGCTGGACGAGCACGGGTCGGACGGCGGATACGCGACGCGCATCGAGGCGTTCCTCGACGTGGTGCGGTCGCGCGGCAAGTCCCCGGGGAACGAGTCGGTGCGGCTGACGAGCGCGCGGTCGAAGCCGTCCGACCTCGCGGGCCGGGTGATCTGGGTCCCGCGCATGCACCCGTACGCCGCGCCGCTGTTCGCGGGGGTGTTCCGGGCGCACGGGCTCGAGGCGCGCGCGCTGCCGGTGTCGGACGGCGAGGCCCACTCGCTCGGCCGCGCCGCGACGCGCGGGTCCGAGTGCACGCCGATGGCGCTGACGCTCGGGACGTTCCTGAAGGCGGCGCGCGACTCCGGCCTCCCCCCCGAGCGCCAGGCATTCTTCATGCCGAGCGCGACCGGCCCCTGCCGGTTCGGCAGCTACGCCCAGAACCAGTACCTGGCGCTCGAGCGCATGGGCATGGGTGCCGTGAAGATCATGTCGCCGTCGAGCGAGAACTCGTACATGGGGATCCCGACCGAGGCCCGGAAGGCGGTGTGGGAGGCGATCCTGTCGGGCGACTGGATCCTCAAGATGGTGCTGAAGAACCGCCCGTACGAGGTCGAGCGCGGCCGGTGCGACCGGCTGGCGGACCGCTGGGTGGAGCGCATCACCGGCGTGCTGGAGCGGCGCGGCGACCCGATCGCCTCGATCCGCGAGGCCGCGGCCGAGTTCGCGGCGGTGCCGAAGCGCCCGGCGGAGCGGCCCCTGGTCGGCATCGTCGGCGAGATCTACGCGCGCCTGGACCCGTTCGCCAACGGCTACGTGCTGAAGGCGATCGAGGACGCGGGCGGCGAGGCGTGGCTCGCGCCCATGTCCGAGTGGATCCTCTACACCGTGTGGGTCGCCCGGATGCACTGGAAGACCCGCAAGGACGACTTCCTGACGCGGCTGACGAGCGAGTTCTCGAACCTGTTCATCGAGCGCCGCGAGCACGCGTACGCCGAGGCGGTGCGGCCGTTTT
>VGRB01000300.1 GCA_016875475.1 Deltaproteobacteria bacterium | reverse complement strand
CCTGTTCACCGACCGCTACCTCGACTCGAAGGGCCGCGAGACCGATGCGTTCGCGAGCCGCCGCGAGGTCGAGGCGTTCCTGGGCATGGAGCCCCCCGGCCCGGACGCGGCCGCGCAGGTGGCGGCGGTGGACGACGCGATCCGCGCGTTCCGGGCGAACATGGCCGCGCGCCTGGAGGCGAGCGCCGAGGCCGGGCTGCGCTTCCCGGTCGAGGACCTGCGGGCGGCGTTCAACCTCGACGACACCGCGGTCGACTGCCTCGTGGCGCTCGCCGCGCCGGACCTGGACCACGGGTTCGCGCGCGCCTACTCGCACGCGATGTGCGACTTCACGCGGCGCCACGTGGACGTCGCGTTCCTGACCGACCTGCTGGCCGGGGGGGAGCCCGACCGCGGTCGCGTCTGGTCGTGCTTCGCGCCGTCGGCGCCGCTCGCACGCCGCGGGCTCGTCGAGATGGGCTGGCTCGCGGACCAGGGGCCGGCCACGCGCTTCACCGATCGGCCGCTGAAGGCCGCGGACCGGGTGGTCGCCTGGATGCGCGGCGTCCGCGACATCGACGAGACCGTGCTCGGGCGGGCCGCCGGCGTGCCCCCGCCGGGCCGCCCCCTGGATCGCCTGCTGATGCCGCCGGCCGTCAAGACCGCGTTCGTCGAGGCGTTCCGGGACGTGGGCAGCCGCGGCGGCCCGCGCGGGCTGTGCCTGGTCGGCGCGCAGGGCTGCGGGCGCAAGGCGCTCGTGCAGGCCGCGCTCGCCGCGCAGGGGCGCCCGCTGGTCGTGCTGGACGTGACCGGGCTGCCGCCGGACGAGGAGCGGCGCCGCGCGTACCTGGCCGCGCTGGTGCGCGAGGTCGTGATGGTCGGGGGGGTCCTCTACCTGGAGGGCGTCGAGCCGAACCCGCCCGCCGGGGCGAAGGAGGCGCTCGCGGACGTCGTCGCCGCGCTGTCCAACTACCACGGGCCGGTCGTGGCGGGGAGCCTCGTGCGGGCCCGCGAGGCGCTCCGCGGCATCGGCGACTTCGTCGAGGTCGAGGTCCCGTTCCCCGACGCGGAGGACCAGGAGCGGCTGTGGCGCGCCGGGTTCCCGGAGGAGTGCCGGCTGCCGCCCGGGTTCGACGTCCGCGAGATCGTGGGGCGCTACACCCTGTCCGGCGGCGCGATCCGCGCGGTCTGCCGCGAGGCGGCGCGCTGGGCGGACACGGCGGGGCGTCGCGCGAAGTCGGTGCCGGCGTCGGTGGTCGTGGACGCGATCCGCGGCCAGCTCACGCACAGGCTGTCGTCGCTGGCCATCCCGGTCCACAAGGGAGAGGGCTGGGAGGACCTGGTCCTGCCGACCCGCACGGTCGACCTGCTGAAGGAGATCGTGAGCTTCTTCCGGAACCGCCGGCAGATCCTGGAGCAGTGGGGGCTCGGCGCGAAGCTGCTGCGGTCGCCGGGCCTGCCCTGCCTGTTCTCCGGGCAGCCCGGCACCGGAAAGACCATGGCCGCGTCCATCATCGCGCGCGACCTCGGCCGCGAGATCTTCCAGGTGGACCTGTCGCGGATCGTGGACAAGTACATCGGCGAGACCGAGAAGAACCTGGCCCGGGTGTTCGAGGAGGGCGCGCGGGCCCAGGCGATCCTGCTCTTCGACGAGGCGGACAGCCTGTTCGCCAAGCGCACCGACGTCAAGAGCAGCATCGACCGCTACGCGAACCTCGAGGTCAACTACCTGCTCCAGCGCGTGGAGAGCTACGACGGGATCGCGATCCTGACCACCAACTTCGCGAGCAGCATCGACGACGCGTTCAAGCGGCGGCTCCGCTTCTCGGTCGAGTTCCCGTTCCCCGAGCAGGCGGAGCGCGTGCGCCTCTGGCACGCCCTGCTGCCCAGGGAGGTCCCCCTCGCCGGGCAGATCGACTTCGACGAGCTGGCCGAGCGCTTCGTGGTGTCGGGCGGCCACATCCGCAACATCATCATCCGCGCGGTCACACTGGCCGCGGATCGCAAGAAGTCCGTGGACATGGCCATGTTCCAGCAGGCCGGCAACGCCGAGTACCGGCTGATGGGCAAGCTGGTGCGGGAAGACACGGGGGACTAGAGTCACCGCGTGGGGTGCCCAGACCCCAGGGGGGCCCTCCCCGCCGGCTCCGATTCACGAATGTAGAAGACGTCGCCCGCGAGGGGACGCGACGCGTCTCGCCGACGTGCATCCGGGCGGCGTCTTCGGCCCGGAGCCGGCGGGTGGGGCTATCCGGGGGCCGCGGCCCGGAGCCGGCGGGTGGGGCTGGTGCCCACCGGCACAAAACGTGCTAATGAGAAGATCGGGCGCGTGCATTCGGAGGGAGCCGATGGCCCTGTCCCCCGTCAACAGGCCGAAGAAGGACGAGGACCTCAGGAAGCGGCTCGGGCCGCTCGGGAAGCCGGGCATGGCGGGCTTCGGCCCGGGGTTCGGCCCCGGGGCCGGCGGTCCCGGCCTTCCGGGCGCGGGGATGGCGCCGGGCCTCCAGATGGACGACACGAAGGACCACCTCGCCGCGAAGGCCCTGAAGTCGGGGACGAGCCTCCTCGGCGACAGGAAGGACGAGTCGAAGGACGACAAGCGCGACGCGGCGAAGCAGGTCGACCAGAGCCCCGCCGTGGACGCGGACACGCGGAAGGCCGCGACGCCGGACACGCTCCAGGCGCCGGACGCCGACCAGGACGCGGATCAGGGTCCGCAGGACGGCCCGGACGTGCAGCAGGACGCGGGCCAGCAGGCGATCGCGCCCACGCCGCAGCCGACCCCGAAGCCGGACGCGAAGCCGGTCGTCGGCGCGACCCCGTCGCTCGCGCGGAAGACCGCGGACAGGCCGGACCCGAGGGCCACGGCGCCCGGGGTCGCGGACAAGCCCGGCGACGGACCGGACGCGAAGCCGGACGACGCGGCGCAGAAGCCCGGCGACAGGCGGGACCAGAAGCCGGACGACGCGGCGCAGGGGCCGGACGGGAAGCAGGACCTGAAGCCGGACGACGCGAAGCAGCCGAAGGACGCGAAGGACCCGGGCGGCGACCCGGTCCGGGACAAGACGCAGCAGGTCGCCAAGGACGGCGCGGACGACGCGAAGCAGGCCAGGGCCAGGGACGACCAGGACGCCAAGGACGAAGGCGGCGACAAGGCGCCGGGCGGCGACAAGGTGCTCGGCCCCGGCGGCCCCGTGGGCGCGGACGCGGGCCCGGCCCAGGCGCCGGCCCCTTCGAAGACCGAGGCGAAGCCCGGCGCGGGCGGCGAGCCGCTGATGGCCGAGTGGATGGCGTCGCACCCGCACGGGGGAGGCCGAGACAACATCCTGAAGCTCGCGACGATCACGGACGGCGTGCAGGGCCGCTACAAGGAGGCGCACGCCGAGGTGAAGCCCGGCTTCTGGGACAAGATGGGCAACGCCGTCAGCCTCGGCGGGGCGGGCATCAAGCTCAACGACATCGTCAAGGCGTTCCGGCAGAACCCGTTCAAGGGAGACCTGACGTCGCTCGAGGGGTGGATCGGCCTGATCAAGGTCGTCCGCCCGATCATCTCGACCGTGGGCGACGTCGCGGACAAGGTCGGCCTCATCACGACCATCGCCGCGTTGCTCACCATCTGGTTCCCGCCGGTCGCCGGGCCGCTCGCCGCGATCGGGCGCATCGCGAACATCGTGAGCCTCGTCTGCAAGTCCGCGGACTTCCTGCTCGGGCTGATGCAGTCGGTCCTCGCCGCGATCCGGATCGGGAAGGAGAAGGACCCGCTGAAGCGGGCGCAGCTCGCGTCGGCGATGCGCGACGGCATCCAGGGCGCCCTGATGAGCGGCTTCGACATCCTCACGTCGAAGATCGGGGGGAAGACCAAGGGGGGCGCGGCGACCGGCGCCAAGCGGACGTGGAACCTCCAGCGCGGTGCGGGTCGGACCGTGACGCAGTCGGCCAAGTCGTCCGTCAAGGGCGCCCTGACCGGCGCGAAGCACGGCCTGGCGAAGGAGTTCTCGAAGAAGGGCGCGAAGGACCTGGCCAGGCAGGTGGGCGGGGAGGTGCGGGACCTCGCCGGCGGGAACTTCAAAAAGCTCGCCGCGTCGAACCTGAAGAAGGAGGGGGCCGAGGGGCTGAAGGAGGGCGCGGTCAGCGCGGCGCTCGCGAAGCAGTCCCGCAGCAAGTTCATCGTCAAGACGGCGGTGGCCTCGCACACGGCGTACGGCGGCATCGTCAAGGAAGGCGACCTGGTCAACCGGGTCGGGGCCGAGTACGAGGCCACCCGGTCCAGCGCGCGCGGGGCGAGCATCCGCTCCTCGCTCGCGGGGGGCGGCGGCCAGGGCGTGGACGGGTACCTCGGGACGCTCGACAGCCTGATCGCGGCCGAACTCAACGTGAAGCAGCAGGCCGGCGGCGCGGGCGGACAGGGCGTGGTGGTCCCGCCGGCGCCGACCGAGGCGGACGGCGTGCTCCAGCAGCAGGACTACGACGGCATCGAGAGCCAGCAGAATTGCCTGCGCGAGGTCGCCCAGGGGATCGACCAGGACGTCAAGGACCAGACCCAGTACCGCGACGACCAGCTCACCAAGGTCGCGCCGGAGGCGGTCGAGGGCGGCAAGGCCGCGATGGACCAGGCGAACGGGGTCGCCGAGCAGAAGGCGGAGAACGCGCAGGACAAGGTCGCGCTCGACCAGAGCAGGAAGGGCGCGGACCAGGTCGTCGCCGCGAACAAGGACACGCAGGGCCAGAGCCAGAGCGCGCAGGGCGACGCGAACCAGGGCGTGGCGGCGGCGCAGCAGGGCATGAACGCCCAGCCGGACGAGTCCAAGGTCAAGGCCGAGGCGCAGAAGAAGGCCGAGGAGGACTACCGGAAGGAGAAGGAGGAGTACGACAAGTCGAGCGTCGCCGGCAAGATCTGGAAGAGCATCAAGAAATTCGCGAAGTCGGTGTTCGACTTCTTCGCGGGCGCGCTCGCCTGGGTCTGGAAGAACATCGTCAAGGCGATCGTCGAAAAGGTGAAGAGCGTCATCGCCAAGGTGATGAACTACATCACCTCGGTCATCATGAAGTTCCTCCTGAAGATGTTCGGCGGCATGTCGGACAGCGAGGCGCAGACGCTCGCGTTCGGGGCCGAGGCGGACAAGAAGAAGCAGGACGCGGAGAAGACCGACGCGGAGATGGACCAGACCAAGGCCGTCGCGATGCAGGCGTCGGACAAGGCGTCGAAGACCGAGAAGGCCGCGATCGAGGAAGGGAACAAGGCGAACGAGAACATCCTGAAGCTCAACCAGATCAAGCAGGAGGTCAAGGGCCAGCAGGACGCCCTGGAACAGGAGAAGCAGGCGGGCAAGGCCAGGGAGGCGAACTTCAAGGCGCAGTTCGGGCCGTACTTCGCCTACATGGCCATGCAGAGCAAGGGCGACGGGGGGGGCGCGGGCGCTCCGGGCCAGCCGAGGACGCCGGTCGTGACCGGGCCGATGGTCGCGAACCTCGACGCCGCGGCCCAGATGACCAACGCGAGCAGCACGGGCAGCGCCAACAAGTTCCAGGCGGACGCGGACGAGATCCGGCGCGAGGCCGTGAAGGGCGAGGAGGAGCGCCTCAAGGCCGCCCTCGACTCGCAGAAGAAGGCGAACGGAAAGGACGGGAGCGGCGGCGCGGCGGGCGCGCTCGGCGGCGCGGCCATGGGCATGGCGCTCGGCGGGCCGGTGGGCGCGGTGGCCGGGGCGGCCGCACTCGGGGTCCGGAACCCGAACCAGCTCGACGCGGGCCAGTACGACCAGATCTACAATGACGCGTCGTCGCGCATCCGGAACCAGGCGCTCGTGTTCTCGCGCGAGATCGTGGAGAAGTACCGGGGGACCGAATCGGATCGCCGCGCCCGCGTGACGGCCGAGGGCTCGAAGGCGGGCGGCTACAAGGGCCAGGACCTGGGTGCGGTCGAGGCGGCGCTGCGCCGGATCGGCCAGGCCATCAAGACCGAGCACGGCGCGATCGACCCGGCGCGCGAGGACGCGAAGGGCCAGATCTCGAAGGGCTACGAGAGCATGTTCAAGTAGGGGGGCGCGGGAGCCTCACCCGTGCCACCGCACCAGCACCTCCAACAGCACGTTGCACAACGCGTGGAAGATCGCGGGGGCCAGCACGGACCCGGTGCGCTCGCGCATCCAGCCGAACAGCAGCCCGGGGAAGAAGACCGCCAGCCGAAACGGGGACGGGATCGTGACCAGGTGCGATGCCGCGAACAGCGCGGACGCGAGCGGGACCTCCCACCCGATCTCGGCGCCGAGCAGGCGGAGGCGGCGCCGCGTCGCGAACAGTGGCCGCAGGCGCGACTGGACGTAGCCGCGGTAGAAGACCTCCTCGGGGAGCGCGATGACCACGAGCTGGATCAGCAGCAGCTCCGGGATCCACCACCACGAGCGGTCGAACGAGCCGCCGCCCGGGTCGGTCTCGACGGATCCGGCGCCCGCGAGCACCCGGAC
Source organism: Deltaproteobacteria bacterium (assembly GCA_016875475.1). Lineage (GTDB taxonomy): Bacteria > Myxococcota_A > UBA9042 > DTJE01 > DTJE01 > VGRB01. The sequence continues at coordinate 428 of VGRB01000300.1, read as the reverse complement.
CTCCGGGTCGGACGTCCGCACCGCGACCCGCTCCGCCGCGCCGACCGGGCACGACAGGCCCTGGCGCGTCGCGATCCGGGTCGGCCCCGCGCCGTCCGGCGAGCAGGTCACCGGACGCGACGCGTGGAACAGGCCGTCGTCCTCCAGGTCCGCGCCGCGGGCCGGGCACGCGCACCCCTCGGCGCGCAGGGTGGCGGCCTCGGCACCGGTGTTGACGACCCACAGCCGCTCGGACTCGACCCAGGCGTGGACCCCGGGGACGCCCGGGAGCGGGGGGCGGTCGCGCAGCTCCGCCGGGAAGTGCGTCAGCGCGTGTTCCGGAAGCACCATGGCGGACCCGCGGGTCAGCCGCGCCCATCCCTCGTAGGCCGCGACGTACGGCGGGAACACCGCGGCGGCCACGGCGAGCGCGGCGACGAGCGCCCCCC
>VGRB01000299.1 GCA_016875475.1 Deltaproteobacteria bacterium | reverse complement strand
TTCCCGATCGCGGCGCCCCCGGGCACGTCCGCCAGCAGCGCGGAGGTGTCTCCCGGCGTCACGCCGCTCTCGTCCGCGGACGCGCCGCCCTCCGCCGGATCGCCCTCGTCGATCGCCGGGGGCTCGACCTCGGCGTCGGGGTCGGGCAGCTCCTCCCCCCCGCGGACCATCCCGGAGAACGAGGTGCGTCGCCACGCGCGGTCGAATGCGCGTCCCGTCCATTCGCGGACCGCGAGCGGTGGGGCGCCGGGAGGGAGCGGGGGTCGCGCGGTGGCGCCCGCCGCGGGCGGGTCGTCCGCCGGCACGTCCTGAAGCGCCACGGAAGGCAGGCCGGTGCCGGGGGCGACGGACGCCGCGGCGAGGGTGGCGACCTGCGCCCGCAGGTCGCCGGCGGACAGCGCGGACACGGCCGAGCGGATCGCGCCGAGGTCCGAGGCGCCGGCCGGGTCGCCCTTCCAGTGGAGCAGGACGCCGAGCGGCGACGTATCCACGCCCGAGATCCGGCCCGTCACGACCGTGCAGACGCGCTCCGCGCGGGTCATGGCCACGTACGCGAGGCGGAGGTTCTCCTCGAATGCCTCCCGCTCGGCCGCGGCGAGGTGGGCCGCGAAGTCCGGCCCGTCCGCGACCGTGTCCACGGCCATGCCGCCGTCGCGGTGGAACCTCGGGAGCGCGGCGTCCCGCTTCGAGAGCAGCCGGCCGTCCCACAGGAACGGGCACCAGACGGCCTTGTACTGGAGTCCCTTGCACGAGTGGATCGTGACGATCTGGACGGCGTCGGCGTCGCTCTCGAGCCGCAGCAGGCGCGTCTCCGCGTCACCGCCCCCGGGGGCGGCGATCTGTTCGCGAAGCCACTGGATCAGGGAGAGCGGGCCGCGTCCCCCCCCGCTCTCCTCCGCGTGGAGCAGCTCGGCTGCGTGGAGCAGGTTGGTCATGCGGCGCTCGCCGTCCTTCCAGGCGAGCAGGCGGGCCGCGACGCCGCGGTCGTGGAGGAGGCGCCGGAACATGGCCATGAACCCGGCGCCGCGCCACTCCTCGGCGAGCGCCGCGAGCGCGTCCCGCGGCGCGTCCGCGGCGGCCTCGTCGGCGTCGAGCGCGTCGAGGTCCGCGGCGGTGTTGCCGAACAGCGGCGTCGCGAGACCGGTCCGGACCGCCCGGCGATCGTCGGGCGAGAGGACCGCGGCAAGGGCCCGGGCGAGGTCTCGCGCCTCGTCGGAGGCCATGACGTCGTCGTGGCCGGCGCGAACCCCGGGGATCCCGGCGGCGCGGAGCGCGCGCTGCACCGCCTCCCCTTGCCAGTTGTAGCGCACGAGCACCGCCGTGTCCCCGGGCCGCGCGCGGCGCCAACCCCCGGTTTCCGGCCGCTCGCGGAGGAGGTCGGCGTCCCGGATCTCGGCCCCGGCCAGGAACGCGGCCACGTCCGAGGCCGTGAAGGCGACCGCCCGCTCGGTCGCCGCCTCCTTGGACAGGGGCTTCGCGTCCTTCGCGCCCGGAAGCGCATCCGGGGCCGGGCGGGTCCGTCCGACCACGGCGACGCGCACGGGGGCCCAATCGCCGGTCGCGGGGAAGCGGATCCGCACGACCGGGTCGCCGAGCCCGGCCCTGACCGGGGGGCAGGCGATGTCCCCGCGCAGGAACGGCGCGGGGCAGGCTTCGTAGAGGCGGTTCAGCGCGTGCACGAGGGGCCCGTCGGACCGCCAGTTCGCGTCGAGCGTCCTGCCCTGCCCCACCTCGGCGCGGGCCGCGAGGTACGTCTCGATGTCCGCTCGCCGGAAGCCGTAGATCGCCTGCTTCGGATCCCCGATCAGGTACAGGCGCGAGTCCGGGCGGCCGAAGACGCGCCGGAAGACGCCCCACTGGACCGGGTCCGTGTCCTGGAACTCGTCGATCAGGGCGACCTTGAACAGCCGTGCGATCGCGGCCCGGAGCGCGTCGCCTCGATCCCCCTCGAGCGCGTCGCGGAGGTCGCGCAGGAGGTCGTCGAACGTAGTCGCGTGGTGCAGGCGCTTGTGCTCCTCGACCCGGCGCCGGACGCGGTCCGCGAGCGCCCGGTGCATGCGCGCGCGCCAGCCGGCCACGTGGCGGCGAGCGCCCTCGGCGCGGTCGAGCACGTCCTGGACGCGGTCGAAGACCGGGTGCGAGGGTGCGGCCCCGCGCTCGCAGGCCGCCACGAGGTCGCTCGCGGACAGCCGCGAGAGGTGCTCCGGCACGCGCGACAGGGGGCAGCCGGCGGCGATCCAGGCGTCCGCCGCGGCATGCCAGCCCGAGAACCAGCCGGCGCGGAACCGGTTGCGAAGGAAGCATTTTCGTGCCCCCGCGTCGAGCACGGCCGCGAGCGCGCCCCGGCCGCCGCCGTCGGCGTCCCACGCCCCGCGCAGCCCCGCGACCGCGGTCTCGAAGCCCTCCCACGCGACCGGGTCGGGGCCGAGCAGCGGCAGCACGGCGAGGTCGGGGTCGCGCACGACCTTCGAGGCCAGCTCGGAGAGCCGCTCTCGCCCGCCGGCCGCGTCGATCCAGTCGAGCGCCTCGGGGGGGAGGTCGTACGTCTCCTCGGCCAGGAAGTCCGTGACAGCGTCCGCGACGACCCCCGACAGGTCCGCGACCAGCTCCGTGTCGAAGTCCGCGCCGCTCTCGAACGCGTTCTGCTGGAGCATCCGGCGGCAGAAGCCGTGGATGGTCGAGATGGTGATCTCGGCGAAGCACTCCAGGGCCCGGCGGACACGTCGCACGCGCCGCGGGAGGTCGTCCGCGGCGAGCCCGTCCGCGGCGAGGAGGGCGGCGATCCGGTCCCCCCCGTCGGGCGGCTCGCCGGTCCGCATGGCCGCCGAGAGCGCCTCCTGCGTGTCGCGGAGCCTGGCCCGGATCCGCTCCCGCAGTTCCGCGGTCGCCGCCTCGGTGAAGGTGACGAGCAGGATCTCGCGCGGTTCGAGCGCCTCCTCCTCGACCACGAGACGCACGAACAGGCTCGCGATGCTGTAGGTCTTCCCGGTGCCCGCGCTCGCCTCGAGGACGAGTGAGCGCTCGGCGAGCGGCGCGAGCGGGTCGAACGGCAGCAGCACGGGTCCGTTCATGCGGCCCCCGTCGCGCGCGGCGCGTCCCCGTCGATGCGACCTTCGCGGGCCGCGAGGATCGGGCCCCACACGCGCAGCGCCGTCTCCGCGAATCCCGAGGCGTCTCCGGGTGCGGACCCGGGCATGACGAAGCCCGGCCGGAGCGGGTCGTCGTCCCGGACCAGGAAGGAGACCCAGGCGTCGGAGTCGTCCCCGGCGTAGCCGCTCGCCTCGTTCGACCTCCACGCCCTGCGCGCGTCCCGGAAGGCGGCGTCGAGGTCGCCCGCGTGCGCCCCGGCGAGCAGGGAGTCGGCGAACGCGAACGACGCCCGCTCGAACAGCGGGAGGGGCCGGCGCATCCCGTCGCGCCAGAGGCCGACGACGTCCGCGAGCGCGGCCAGGGCGCGGTCACGGCGCTCGCCCGCGGCGAGCCCCCCCCAGTCGAGCGTGGCCTCGTCCGTTCCTCCGCCTGCCCTGCCGTGGACGGTGACGCGGCCGGAGAACTCGGCGCCGCTCGCGCAGGCTGCCAGCAGGTGGACCCAGGCGTCGATCCACGCGCGACCCCGCACCTTCGAGAACCGGGCCCGGTGCATGCCTTCCGTCCACAGGTCCGGGATCGTGCCGACCACGCGCACGCCGCCGACGTCGAGGTCGACCCGGCAGTCGACCCGCCTGCCCGAGCGGGCCGCGGCGACGCGGGCGCGGAGGTCGAGCGCGTCCTCCATGATGGCCGCGATCTCGCGGTCGCCGGGTGCGCCGAGCGGCGCGGTGCCCTGGAGCCGGGGGAGGCGGCGCACCGCTTCCGGGTCGGAGTCGCGGAGCAGGGAGGCGAGCATGGCGTCCCCGACCCTCCACGCGTCCAGGCCGGCGAGCCGGGCGGGCTCGCGATCCTCCACGCGGGCGTCCTCGTCCTCGAGCCCGAGGCCGAGGCGGTCCCGGAGCAGGGCCTTCACCGGGTGCTGGAGGAACCGGACCAGCTCGTCCACGGACACGGTGAGGCCGTCGCGCGCGTCGCCGGAGGCGATCGGGGACAGGGGGCCGTCGAGGAACGGCGCCCGGTCGCGTCGGGGACCGGCCAGCCCCCGCGCGCCGGCCAGCGCCCGGGCATCGAACGACAGGGGGGCGGCGGCGTCGAAGCAGCGGGGGCTGAAGCCCTGCAGCGGGTGCTCCGTGACGAGCGAACGCCGCTTCTCGTCGAGGTCCCGACCCGGCAGGACGAAGGACCCGGCCACGACGTCGAGCAGCTCCCCGACCGGGACCGCGGGGGGGATCGGGGCGTTGTCGCGGATGTCCCGCCCGGTCCAGAGCACGATCACGCGGTCGCGTGCGGACAGCAGGGCCTCCAGGAACAGGTAGCGGTCGTCGTCGCGCGGGCTGCGGTCGCCCGGCCGACGGTCGCGCTCGTCCGCCATGTGGTCGAAGGCCGGCCTCCGGCTCATGCGGGGGAAGGCGCGGTCGTCCATGCCGAGCAGGCAGACCACGCGGAACGGGATGCTCCGCATCGGTACGAGGGCGCAGACGTTGATGCCGCCGGTCAGGAGCCCGGCCGCGGAAGCCGCCTCCCCGAGCCGCTCGTCGATCAGGGCGCGGATCGCGTCGAGGTCCGCCTCGCGGTCGAGCCCGGCGCCGGCAGCCTCGGCGGCGATGTCGTCGAAAGCCTTGCCGACGTCGCGTCTCATCGACTCGAGCCTGGGGGGCAGGGACACGAACGCGTCGAGGAGGTCGCGGGCGAGGTCGCGCCAGGCCGCGAGCGTGCGGGGCGCGCCGGCCGGCGAGGGGCGCCCGTCCCCGGCGATCCGGGCCTTCGCCGCGAACAGGGTCTCGCAGAAGCGGGCGAAGCGGCCGAGCACGCGGGCCGCGCCGCCCTCCACCTCGTCGTGGGGGAGGACGCCGCCGAACGTGCGCTCGCCGCGGCCCGGCATGGCGACGCCGAGGAGCAGCCGGTCGAGGGCGAACGACCAGGTGTTCTGGTCGGACTCGACGGCCATCCAGTGCGCCCGGTGGTCGGCGTCGATCCCCCAGCGCGCCCCGCCCGCGGCGACGAAGCCGTGGATCGCGGGCAGGTCGGCGGCGTCGACACCGAATCGGCGGCGGACCGGATCGAGCGAGAGGAGGTCGAGCACCTCGGACGCGGGCATGCGGCCGGTCGCCATCGCGAGGATACGTGACAGCGCATCGGCGGCGAGGTTGCGGGATCGCGGCGTACGGTCCGCGACCCGGAACGGGAGCCTGGGAAAGCCGGCGAGGGCGGGTGAGCCGGCGAAGGAGGGGGAGCTGGCGGCCCCGGACCCGGACGGAACGTCGCCGTCGTCGAAGACCGCCTGGACGAGGGGGGCGTACGTCTCCACGTCCGGCGTCATCACGACCACGTCGCGCGGCTCGAGCGTGGGGTCGCGCGAGAACTGGTCCAGCAGCTCGTCCCGGAGCGCCTCGACCTGCCGGAGCGGGGAGTGGCAGGCGTGGAACGTCAGCGACCGATCGCGAAGGTCCTCGGGGAAGAACTCTCCGTCCGCGTACCGCCGCCGGTTGAACAGGACGTCGTCCTGGACGAGGTGGAGGCGCGTGTCCGTTCCCGGGGACTCGTAGGGCTCCGGGTCCTCGTAGGGCTCCGGGGACTCGTAGGGTTTCGGGTACTCTGCTTGCCCATCGTCGGCGTGCTCGCCGTACGAGATCGGCACCTGGACGCGCTCGAACGTGTCCTCCAGCACCTGCTGGAACTCCGCCCCGATACGGCCGAGCGAGACCAGGAGGGGGTTGCCGGCAAGGGCCGGGTCGTCCGCGGCGTCCCGCCGCCGGCGCGCGAGGTCCGCGATCCACTCCTGCGACGGCGCGAGCACGAACAGGTGCACGTCGGCGCGGCGGGACAGGGCGGCGAGGATCCGGACGAACGAGGGCGGCAGGGTCGAGACCCCGAACAGGCAGACACGGGGGGGCAGGACGTCCGGAACGGGTCCGTCCGACAGGAGCGCGTCCCGGGCGCGCCGGACGAGCGCAGCCGGGTGGTCGGGCCCGAGCAGATCCCTCAACGCGCGCCAGAGCCGGGGCTGCCAGTCGGACGGACCTCCGGGCGCATCGCGGGGCGTATGGCGAGGCGCATCGCGGGGCGCGTCGCCCGAGCCGGCGCTCCCCGCGGCCTCGGCACTCCCCGCGGCCCCTCCCGTCTCCCAGCCCTCGATCCACTCGGGCCGGTAGTTCGCGTAGCTGTCGAGCATGACGGCGATGCGCCGGGCGAGCTGGTACTCGCGGCGGTCTACCGGCATGGGTGCGGTCGCCCCCGCCGGAGTCCCGGACTGCCCTGCCAGGTACGAGCGCACTGGCGCGAACGCCGGGTCGTCGAGGAGGTGGGGCAGAACGCGCAGCACGGCCCAGGTGAGCCTGGCCACCGACCACGGGTCCGCGTCCGCGGGCCCGCGCGCGCCGCGTCCCGCGGCGATGCCGACGATCTCCCGGACGAGGACCTCCGGGAAGGGGAATTCGACGTTCGCGCAGACCCCGAGCGCGGACGCGAGCCGCATCGAGAGCCACCGCTCCATGCCGCGGCTGTGCACGACGACGCGCTCGCGGGCGGTCGGATCGGCGAGCGGCCGCGTGGCGAGGAGCCGCGAGAGCGAGTCCGCGAGCCGCTCGACCCGGTTGCTGCGGTACAGGTGGAACACGCGGCCCGGCTCCAATCGTCGGAGTCCGGGGCGATGCTAGCACTACGGTGCGACGTCGGTGCGACGTCGGCGCGACGTCGGTGCGACGACGGTGCGACGACGGTGCAAGCTGTCGGCGCGAGCTTGACACCGGGGGCCGGGTCGGGTAGAAATCCGCTGCTTCTTCGGCCG
>VGRB01000298.1 GCA_016875475.1 Deltaproteobacteria bacterium | reverse complement strand
ACGGGCGGTTCGCGCGCCGCGGCGCCGGCATCGGGTCCGCGCCCCCCGCGCTCGAGTCCGCGATCCGCGGCTTCAAGCGGGAGATGGACGCGGTCGATCACGCGGGCGTCGCGGACGCCGCGACCCGGACCCGCGTCGAGGAAGGCTGCGCGCGGGTGGTCGCGGCGGCGGCGGCGGCCGACGACGGGAGCGGCGACGGCCTGGTCGCGGCCAGCTTCCTGCGGGAGACGTTCCCGTTCTTCATGCGCAGCGCGGTGATCGAGCGCATGTACGCCCGGCCGCTCGGCGCGCCGTGGGACTACGTCGCGGCGCGCAGCATCTACCTCGGCGAGCCGGCGGGGCACGGCGTGGTCGGCCCCATGATCGATTCGTGGTTCCTGTCCTGGAAGCTCGCCGCCGCGTTGCGCGCGTGCCAGCGGGACGCGTCGAGGCGGATCGAGGACGCGTACCGGAGCCTCCGGCCGACGAACGGCACCTTCCGCATCGGGATGATGGCGTCCGGCGCCGCGCCGGAGCTGTTCGACGCCCTCGACCGGCTCGGGCGGCCCGACGACGTCCAGATCACGTGCATGGACCACGACCTGTCGGCCCTTTCCGCGCTCGGCCAGCACGCGTTCCGGATGGGCATGGCCGACAGGTTCACCTTCGTGTGCGAGGAGCGCCTGGACCGCCGGGGCCGGCGGGGGCGCCTCGCCGCGCAGAACCTCGTCTGCCTGTCGTGCCTCGCGGACGCGATCGACGACAACGCGCTGGTCCTGCTGCTGGACGAGGCGCACGAGGCCCTCGACGTCGGCGGCCAGTTCCTGATGACGGTGCCCGACCTGCCGCGCGAGGCGGTGTTCCTGGCCGACGCGCTGCTCGAGTGGCGCGTCGCGTCGTACTGCTCCGACCGGCTGAAGAGCCTGATCCGCCAGTCCGCGTTCCACGACGCGGTCGTCGAGGTCCTGCACCTGCGCGACGGCAGCGGCTCGACCCTCCTCCTGCGACGGGTGACCTGATGCGACCTTCGGACGTGCCCGTGCTGTGCTGCCCCGACTGTCGCGCCGCGCTCGTCTGGTCCGGCCGCGAGGTCGCCGGCCGGATGGACGCGGGCCTGCTGTCGTGCGCCGGCTGCCGTACCTCCTGGATCGTGTCCGAAGGCCTCCCGCGGCTGTTCCGGGAGGAGCGCGTCACCGGCACGGATTGGCTGATGCGGCTGATCTACGACGTGGGCGCCAGGCTGCACGACCCCGCGGTCCACTACCTGCTGCCGCTGGTCGAGGGGGAGGGGTCCGAGGCCACGCTGCGCGACGCCTACATGCGGCGTCTCGACCTCGCCTCGCTGAAGCCGCGCCGCGCGGGTCCCGTCCGGATCCTGGAGGTCGGCGTGGGCGGAGGCGCGAACCTCCCGCTGATCCGGCGCGACCTCCCGCCCGGCCTCGACGTCGAGGTCTGGGGCGCGGACCTGTCGGCCGGGATGCTGTCGGAGTGCGCGCGGCGCGTCCGGGACCCCCGCCTGGGGCTCGGCGAGGTGCGGCTGCTGATGGCGGACGCCCACGCCCTCCCGTTCCCCGACGCCTCGTTCGACCGCGTCTTCCACGTCGGCGGGATCGGGGGGTTCCGCGACCCCGGCCGCGCGCTCGCCGAGATGGCGCGCGTCGCGGTCCCCGGCTCGCCGATCGTGGTGGTGGACGAGCAGCTCGACCCGAAGCTCAGGCGCAGTCCCGTCCGCCGCGCGCTCTTCGGCCTCATGACGTTCTACGAGCGCGACCCGCACAGCCCGCGAGAGAAGCTCCCGCAAGGAGCAGGCGGAATCATCGACGAGCAGATCTCGCCGTTCTGCTACTGCCTCACGTACAAGGTCCCCCGCGCCCTCGGGCCGCGGCATTGATGCTGCCGCTGCCCGCCCGGAACCGAAGGGGACGGGCGCGGGGGATCATCAATCCACCCGCAGCGCCTTCGCCCTCACGTCCGTCCCCAACGCCCTCTCCCCGGGCACCAGCACCTGGATCTCGTCCAGCTGCTGGAGGGACATCCCCCACTCGCGCAGGGCGGCGCGCATGTACGCCCCGAGCCTGCGCGCGGCGTCGTCGTCGTCCCGCGGCCGCGCCCCGGACACCTTGCGCGCGGCGGACTGGACCGCGGCGCGCGCCTCCTGCGGCGTCGGCGTGGTCCGGAGCCCCGCGTGGCGCGCCAGCAGCGTGGCGAGCCACCGGTCCGCCATCCGGAGCTGCCGGATGCCGTTGACCGCGAGCATCTCCAGGATCCGCAGCGCCAGCGGGTGGAACTCGTCCACCAGCCGGTCGAAGGTCGCGCGCTCCAGCTCGAGCGCGACCACGTACCCCTTCGCGCGGACGGACGCGGTGCGCGGGCGGCCGTCGGCGAGGGCGATCTGGCCGATCAGGCTCCCCTCGATCAGCACCGCCAGGATCTCCTCCTGGCCGTCGACCGTCTTGACGACCTCGACCTGCCCCCCCACGACCAGGAAGCACGACGTGCCGGGCTCGCCCTCGCGGCAGAGCCAGGTGCGGTCGATGAAGCCGCGACGCGACGCGACCTCCTCGAACCGGGTGAGCAGCGCCTTGTTCAGGATCCCGGTCGAGGCCGGCCGGCGCAGGTCGAAACGCGCGTCATGGCCCGCGGCCGAAGCCGAGCCGGGCAGGGTCACGTCGGGGTGGACCCGGAGCTGCCGGATCAGGCCGGCGATCCGGGCGTCGGTCTCGCGCACGCGACCGGTCACCTGCTCGATGACCCCCCGCATCACCGCGACATAGACATCCGCCTGGCCGTCGCGAAGCCCCTTCAGCGTGACGCGGTCGATCTCGCAGACCTCGGAGTCCCGCACCGCGACCACGGTCGCGGACCTCGGCGCGGGGTCGATGCAGGTCATCTCGCCGACCGTGTCGCCCGGCCCGATCTCGCCCACCTCGGACCGCTGCCCCCCCGGCCCCTCGACCTCGACGCGGAAGCGGCCGCTGACGACCACGACCAGGGTGTCGCCCGGCTCGCCCTCGCTGATGAGCACTTCCCCGGCCCGGACGCGCCGCACCGGCACGAGGCCGGCCAGGCGCGAGTGCAGGGTCCCCGAGGTGGTCCCGCGCGCCACGCCGAGGACCCGGAGCTTCAGCTCCGCGAGCGTCCCGACCTGGCCCCTTCCGCGGACCAGCAGGCGCCGGACCAGGCGCCGCTCGTGGTCGGTCTCGGCCTCGGCGAGGACCCTCTCCCACCCGTCCAGCGACTGCCGCTCCAGCCGCAGGCACTCGTCGAGCGCGTCCGCGAGCCGAGCGTCCTCGCGGATGGAAGGCGCATAGGCCTGCACCCACCGCTCGAACTGGGCGCCGAGGTCGCGGTCCGTCGCGGCGATCGACTCGATCTCGGGCGCCGGGTCGCGGCCCGTCTCGACACGGTCCTTGATCAGGCGCAGGCGCTCGGCGTGCGAGAGCGCCTCCTCGACGAGCAGCGAGAACACCCTCCGCCCGGGCGGGCTGCTGCACTCGGCCGAGAAGCGCGCGCACTGCGCCTTGGCGTCGTCCACCAGCCGGGTCGCGATGCCGATGGCGCGCACGATGCGCTCGGCGCCCGTGATGCGGCTCGGGGCACGATGAGGTCCCGGCGGGACCGTGATCAGGTTCGAAGGCTCCTCGCGCGGCACGGACTGCGACACGCGGGTCTCGGAGGTCCCGACCAGCCGGCCGAGCGCCGATCGGACGTCCGCCGCGGTCGCGGGGCGGCGCGCCGGGTCGGTCTCGAGCAGCCGGCCAACGAGGGCCTCCAGCGCGGGCGGAACCCCCTGCACGAACTGGGAGAGCCGCGGCGCCGGCTGCCGCACCTTCTTCAGCAGCAGGTCGATCGCGGAGTTGCTCTCGAACGGCAGGCGTCCCGAAAGCAGCGCGAACAGGATCACGCCGAGCGAGTAGATGTCCGCCCGGCCGTCGGCCTCCCGGCCGGACGCCTGCTCCGGGCTCATGTACTCGGGGGTCCCGATCGCCTGGTCTTCCGAGGTGATCCGCGGCTCGTCCTCGTTCGCGAGCTTCGCGATCCCGAAGTCCAGGACCTTCACGAACTGCGGCGGCTGGTCGAGCAGGAAGATGTTGTCGGGCTTCAGATCGCGATGGTACACGCCGGCCGCATGCGCCTCCTCGAGCGACTCCAGGACCTCGCGGCAGATCCCGATCGCCCGGGCCGGGTCCAGCGGGCCGGCGTCCTGGCCCAGCTCGTTCGTCAGGGGCCGTCCCCGCAGCAGCTCCATCGCGATGTAGAACGTGCCGTCCTGGTCCTGGCCGAAGTCGTAGATCGAGATCGTGTGCGGGTTCGTCAGCCGGCTGGCCGTGCGCGCCTCGCGGAAGAACCGGCGCACCGCCTGCTCGTCGTCCATCACGTCGCGCCGGAGGAGCTTGACCGCCACGTCGCGGTCCGTCGAGAGCTGGCGGGCGCGCAGGACCGTACCCATCCCCCCGGAGCCGAGCACGGCGAGCACGGCGAAGCGACCGTCGATCTTCCGGCCGACCAGCTCCGCCTCGAAGCCGACGCGGTAGGTCGGGTTGCCGTCCGCCGGGCAGACCTGGACGTCCGTGTCGAAGCGCGCTCCGCAGACGGGGCAGACTCGAGGCAAGGGGCCCCACGCGAGATGGTCGGCCGAATTCTACTCGCGCGAGCGCGGCCGGGCAAGGTCGCCTGCGGAATTTCCGGATCCCGCGACCGCTGCCGCCGGCGCGGAACCACCCCCTCCTGGGGGGTGAATCCAACTGCTTGACTCCCGGCTTCGTGGTAGTATCCGGTGCCGGTTCGTGGAGGGAGGCAATGAAGGTCAAGGCCTACGGCACCCGTGGTTCCTCGCCGGTCGCACGCCCGCAGACCTCGGTCTTCGGGGGGAACACGACCTGCTTCCGGTTCTATTCCGACTGCCTCCCGAGCGGGACCGCGCTCCTCCTCGACGCGGGTTCGGGGCTGGTCCCGGCATCGCGGGACCTCGCGGCCGAGGGCATCCGCCGGATCCTGATCCTGATGACCCACTACCATCACGATCACACGCAGGGGTTCCCGCTCGCACCGCACACCTACTTCAAGGACGTGACGGTGCAGGTCTACGGGCCGAAGGAGTACGGCGTCGGGCCTCGCGAGATGCTCGACTACATCATGCAGGCGCCGTTCTTCCCGGTCGATTTCGCCCGCGTCGCGAGCCACTTCGAGTGCCACGCGCTCGAGAACATCGGGTGCGAGGTCATGGTGATCCACCCGGACGAGGGGCCGCGCGTCCTGCGCGTCGACGACTTCGAGCGCCTGCAGGGCGAGGGATCCGCCGGCGTGGTCGGGCTGTCGCGCGCCGCGCTGGAGGAGAGCCTCGTCATCCGCATGCACAAGACCGTGCACCCCGAGTACACCGTCTCGTACCGCTTCGAGGAGCGGCCCACGGGCAAGGTCATGGTCGTGCTGACCGACCACGAGAACACGGACAGCCTGCCGCTCGACCTCCGCAACCACATCCGCGGCGCCGACCTGCTGGTGCAGGACGCGCAGTACGACCGCAGCCAGTACGAGGCGAGCCGGGCGGGGTTCGGACACGGGACCGGCGACTACGCGGCCCGCGTGATGAAGGAGACCGGCGCGGCGCGCCTGGGCCACACCCACCACGACCCCTCCGCGGACGACGACCAGGTCGAGGCGATCGTTGCCGAGTCGCGCGCGTGGCTGCGCTCGAACGGCGCGCCGGCCCGGGCCGAGAACGTCTTCGCCTGCGCGGACTACCAGGAAATCGAGATCTAGCCCCCCCCCGGCTGCAATCCGTCCCGTCGCACCCGGAGGCCGGCGACTAAACAAACGGGCCCTCGGTCCGATAACTGGTGAGGATGCCGCGCGCCGCCGTCGGGCGAGTCGCGCGAAGCAGGCCTCCCCGAGAGGAGCGGCGCAATGAAGATGGCGGAACCGGAACGCGGGACGAGTGCGTCCGCCGAGGTCGGGTTCGTCTGCGTGCGGGCCGTGGCGGAGCGGATGCTGATGGTGCACCTTGCGCTCGCGGCGGATCGTGAGACGGCGGCCCGGCTGGAGGTCCGCCGGACGGACTCGACGGCCCGCCCGCGGGGCGCCGGGGCGGGACGGTGACGGACGGGGCGAAAGGACCCTCGGCCGGAGAGGCAGGGAGGCACGTCATGGACGAGAGAAAGGACGCGGTGGCGGTGGCGGCGGAGGACAACGACCGGGGCGAGCCCCGCGACCTGTCCACGCTGCTCTGGTCCCTGGTGGTGGCCGTGGCCCTGGCGGTCGCGATCGCCTGGCTCGCATTGCACGTGGTCCCGAGCCCGGCGATCGCCTCGTCGTGGCGGCCGGTCGAGCCCGACCCGGTGTTCGTCGAGCTTCAGCTCCCGACCGGCGGTGCCGCGGTGTGGCGGATCGCCCCGGGCGCGACCCTGGAAGGCGTGCTGCTCGAGGCGGGGATCGCCGCGGGCCCGGCGACGCCCTACCGCACGTGCCGCACGGGCGACTCCTACCGGGTCCGGACGGACGGCAGCATCGACGCGGGCCGGATGACCGGCGAGCAGATGCTCGCCCTCGGGATCCGGATCCCGCTGAACGAGGCGACCGTGTCGGACCTGCTCGCGATCCCCGGCGTGGGGTCGGCGCTCGCCGCGCGGCTCGCGGCCCGGCGCGCCGGCCACGGCGGGTTCGGGTCGTACGAGGCCGTGGGCGAGGTGCCCGGCGTCGGCGCCCACACCCTCCAGCTCATCCAGCGGTACACCGCGCTGTAGCCCCCGGCATGTTCACGGCGCATCGTGGCGAGCGCGTCGGGATTGGCCCTGCTGCGAGCGCGCCGCGCCGAGGCGCGGCGCGCTCGGCGGCCGCAAGGCGGCCGCGCAAGGGGGGTGGCCCGCGCCCCGCAACGCGGGGCGGCGGGCAGGGGGGC
>VGRB01000297.1 GCA_016875475.1 Deltaproteobacteria bacterium | reverse complement strand
GTCTACCGGGACGGCAGCACGTTCGACCCGCCGGCCGAGAAGTACCTGCTGACGAACGGGGCGCTCGGCTCGATGCTGCCGGACGGGACGTTCGTGAGCGTCGAGAACGTGGGCGGCGAGTCGTACGTGACGGTCACGACCGCGGGGGCGTGCGGGTCCGCGAAGCTCCGCGTGGTGCAGACGTGGTCGCACGCGGGCGATTCCGGGCTCGACCCGGCCGCGGTCCTCCCGGGCACGCTCGAGCCCGACGTCGGCGGCGCGGGTGCCCCGGAGCTTGCGTACCCGCCGGGCGGGGCGATGCTGCCGGCCGACTTCCCGCCGCTCGCGGTCCAGTTCACGGCGTCGTCGTTCGGCCCGCTCGGGATCGTGCGGTTCGAGGCGCCCGGCGCCCGCGCGGACTTCCTGTTCGACCCGGCCAAGGCGAAGAAGCCGGCAGGCTACGTGGTCACGCTCGACCGCGCGTTCCAGGAGGCGCTTCCGGGCGTGGACCTCGTCGAGTCGTTCACGGTGTCGGTCCTGAGCGTGGACGTCTCCGGGGACAAGACGGTCGGGACGCCGGTCGCGTCCGAGGGGCGGACCCTGTACGTGACGCGCGAGCAGGCGGGGGGGGCGTTCTTCTACTGGAACACCGCGGGCCAGGGGAGCATCCGGCTGCTCGAACTGGGCAAGGACAAGTCCGAGGTGCTGAAGATGCCGGTAGGCGGGTGCATCGGGTGCCACAGCATCAGCCCGGACGCCGAGGTGATCGCGGTGTCGCCGTTCATCGGCGGGGGGTTCTCGTCGTTCAACCTCGTCCTGGCGTACACGAAGAACGGCAAGGAGCCAGACTGGGTCCACACCGAAGCCAAGGCGCAGTACTCGAAGGGCTTCACGATCGCGCCCGCGTTCTCGCCGGCGTACTGGGGCGAGGCGGACAAGCGGATCGTGGTGCCGTCGACGACGGGCGGGGGAATGATGGGCGGCAAGCCCGGGCTGTTCGGCATCGACCTGCTGAAGGGCACGGTCACGCCGCTGATCAAGGGGGGGGACGCGGGGGCGCCCGCGTTCCCGGCGTGGTCGCCGAACGGCAAGCAGGTCGTCTACACCACCGCCAAGTCCGACGGCACGCCGACGTCGTTCGCGATCAACGGGGCGAGCAAGCTGTACAAGGTGCCGTACGAGGACGGGGCGGGCGGCCAGGCGGAGCCGCTCGCCGGGGCGGACGCGGAGGGGATCCTCCAGTACTACCCGGTGTTCACGCCCGACGGCGCGTACGTCGCGTTCAACGTCGCGGACGAGAGCACGGGCGGGTCGTGTCCCGCGATCGGCGGGAGCGGCGGCGCGCCCCCGTCGGGCGGCACGTACGACAACTGCAAGGCCGAGGTGTTCATGGTGCCCGCGGGCGGGGGGATGCCGGTCCGGCTCGGGAACGCGAACGGCCCGGGCTCGCCGGGCGTCGCGAACTCGTGGCCCACGTTCGGCCAGACCGCGGGCAGGTACTACTGGCTTGCCTTCGCGAGCCGCCGCGAGTACGGCGTGCTGCACACGGGCGGGTCGGGCGGGCCGCCGTCGCCGCAGATATGGATCGCCGCGGTCGACCCCGGGCGCCTGTTCATGGGGATGGACGGGAGCTTCGCCGCGCTCTGGCTGCCCGGCCAGGAGATGGAGTCCGGCAACCACATCGCGCGGTGGGGCGTGAACCCTCGTCAGTTGTGACTGTGGTCGGGCGGGCCCGGGCCTACTGCGGCAGGCACACCGTGGCGGTGATCGCGGGCGCTCCGGAGGAGCCGATGTAGCGGTCGGCCTCCACCGCTGCGGTTCCGGGGATCGCGGCGCAGTGGCCGTTCAGCTCGTGGGCTCGCGGCGTGCAGAAGCCGGAGTGGCCGTCCTGGGACGCGCAGAAGGTCGGGGCGGTCCCGGCGAGGTCCGGGCAGTACCCCTCGCACGGGAGCGAGCAGAAGCCGCGCTTCTCGCCCGCCGCGTCGAACACGAAACAGAAGCCCTGGGACCCGTCCGCCGCGAAGTCGCACTCGGCGTGGTCGGTGCAGGGCCGGCCGACCCACGGATCGCCGAGGCGCGGGTCGTCGAGGTCCGCGAGACCCATCTCCTCGAAGTGGATCGCGAACTTGCGCGTCACGTTCCAGACCAGCCAGTTGCCGCCCTTGCCCTCCAGCACCCAGGGCGTGTAGCCGTAGAGCGCGGCCGTGGCGTGGTTGTACGGCTTGACCGTATAGCCGTCGGAACTTCTCGTGGAACGGCCGCGGACCCATTCGCCCGACCCGTCCACCGACGCGAGCCTGAGGTTCGCGAGCGTCTCGGCGGCGCAGGCGAGCTGCTTGTCCAGGCCCTTGAACGCTGGGTTGCAGGCCCGATCGTCCGGGCACCCGCAGCCGAACGCGTAGTCCCGGGTGTGACCGCTCGGGGCGGTCTCGCGGCCGACGAGGCTCTTCTCTACCTGCATGCGGGCCAGCAGCACGACCGGGTTGATGCCCTTGGCGACGGCCGCCTCGCAGACCGCGTCCGCGGCGCGCTTCTCGCCGACCTTCGCGTCCGCGAGCCACGAGCGGGTGCCGTACGGAGTCCTCTCCAGGAACGCCTGGACCGCGTCGGCGCCGACCATCGCGGACGCGCCGAAGAACCCCTCCGAGACGACGCGGTTGCGGTTGAAGGTGGCGGAGAACGCGTCGGTCTTGCTCCCGCCGTCCGGGGGAACCACGAAGTCCTCGGGCTGGTCGTGGCCGGTGAGCGGGGAGGAGGGGCCGACCGGCTCGCCCTCGCAGGCGGCGAGCGCGGCGATGCAGGCCGGGAGCACGAGCGCGATCGCGATCCGCGCCGACCGTCCGTGCCGGGTCACCGTTCCCACCCGCGAGGAAAGACGACATTCGGTGTAGCACGGAGGACCGGAGGGGGCAAGCGGAATCGCCGCGACGTGTCGAGCAAGGGGGATGTGACTCCCGGCCCGCCCTTCGGCCGCCCTCGCGAAACCCATCCGCGGATGCGCCCCGCCGCGGCGCGGGTATCGTCGGCCCGGCGATCGCGCCGCGCTTCCGCTACGACGATGCCAGCGTGACGAGCCGCGGCAGGAAGCCGTGGAGCGGCGCGACCGGCTCCGGGGGCAGGTCCTCGACGATCGCGCACCCGGTGCCGCAGGTCGCGGCGAGGCGGCGCACGGTCGCGAAGTCGATCCGCTCGAAGGCGGTCTTCGCGTAGCGCTCGTTCAGGAACGCGGCGGTCTCGGCGACCTCGCGGGCCACGCCGCGCTCGACCGCGCGGAACCCGGCGACCACGAAGTCCACGTCCTCGCGCGCCGGCGGGGTGCGCCCTCGGCCGATGCCGCACGCGGGCACGCCCGGTCCGGCGGGGGCCTCGCGGGGCCACAGGTTGCACGCGTCCACAACGCCCTTCACGCGGCGGGCCGCGGCCAGAACGGCGTCGCGGCCGTCCACGTACGCCCGGTGCGGCGCGCACACGAACAGCAGGTCCGCGTCGCACACCGCCGGGGCGAGGTCGCGCGTGAACGCGGCGTCGAAGCCCCTCCGGACGAGGTTCTGGTCGCCCGGCCGGACGTGGGGGTCGTGCAGCCGGACCTCGCAGCCGCGCGCCCGGAGCAGCTCGGCCAGCGCGAGCGTCGGCGAGTTGCGGGTGTCCTCGGAGTCGCCGCGGTAGGCCACGCCGAGCAGCGCGACGGTGCGGCCCGCGCCGATCGGCCCGAGGCGCCGCTCCGCGAGCGCGATCGTCGCCGCGGGGGACGCGTCGTTCACGTCGCGCGACGCCAGGATCAGGCTCCGCGAGGCGGCCGCGTCGCGCGCCTCGATCCGCCGCCACCACAGCAGCACGCCGTCCTTGGGGAGGCAGTGGCCGCCCACGCCGACCGTGGGTACGAGCAGGCCGCCCGTCGGCACGGCCAGCGGGTCGGACGACGACGCGTCGGTCTGGGCGATCGCCTCGTTCACGCGGTCGCGCAGGGCGAAGAAGTCGATGTCGCGCCCGTCGCACCAGCGCACGATCTCGGCCGCGTACGCGATCCGGACGTCGCGGTAGGCGTTCTCGAGCGTCTTGACCACCTCGGCGGTCAGGCTGCTCGTGCAATGCAGCGCGCCGCGGACCACGATCCGCGAGTAGAGCCGCGCGATCAGCCCGGGCGTGGCCGGGTGCAGGCCCGCGACCAGCTTGTCCGAGGTGGCGACGCGCTCCACGAGGCGGCCGGGCATCACGCGGTTCGGGCTGTTGCCGAGCAGGACGTCGCGGCCCTCCTCGAGCCCGTGGCGCCGGAACAGGTCGCGCACCACGGTCGCCATGGAAGACGGTGCGAGCGTGGATTCGAACACGACGAGCGGCAGGTTGCCGGGGGGGCGCCGCGCCAGCGCGGGGGCGAGCGCTTCCAGGGCCTCGGTCAGGGGGCCGTAGTCGGGCTCGACGCCGCGCTTGTCCGTCTGCACGCACACGAGCACCACGTCCGCGTCGGCGAGGTCGGCGGCGTCGTGGCTCGCGCGCAGCAGGCCCGCGGCCGAGGTCTCCGCCACCACCGCGTCGAGATCGGGCTCGACCCCCCCGATCGGCGAGCGGCCCTCGTTGATCGCGCGGACCTTCCAGCCGGATGTCGGCGAGTCGCGCTGGACCACCAGCACCTTCGCCGGCTCGTCCGTGCCTTCGCACACGCGGGCGCGGGCGAGCAGCGCGGCCATGGGCATCCCGACGATGCCGGGGCCCATGACCCCGATCTTCCCGACGACCCAGCCTTCGGGGCGTCCCTCGCGGAGCGAGAGGGGCATTCGCACCTCCTTGTCGCGGACCGTCAGGCGGCCGCGTCGATGAACTCGCGGAACCACAGCTCCAGGTTCAGGACCCCCCACAGCCTCCGGCCGAACGCGGCCTCGTTGTCCACGAGCCGGTCCAGCTCCGCGGCGTCGAACATGCCTCGCCCGCGACAGCGCGCGGACCCGAGCACGTCGCGGATGAACGCGCCCGCGCGGCCGCGGCCCCAGAGGTGGAGCGGCACGGGGAACCCCATCTTGTCCTTGCGCGCGACGATCGACGGCGGCAGGACCTCGCGCACCAGCTCGCGCAGCACGTACTTCAACTGGCCGCCCTTGAACTTCATCGCGGGGGGCATGCGCGCGACCATCTCGACCACGCGATGGTCCAGCAGCGGCACGCGCGACTCGAGCGAGACCGCCATGCTCACGCGGTCCTCGACCTGGAGCAGCGCCGGCAGGTTCGCCACGAGGTCGTAGTGCGTCATCCTGTTGTAGAACGACAGCGTGTCCGGGTGGTTGAACACGGTCTGGAACCGGGCGAACCGGCTCTCCGGCTCGAAGGCGGCGCGGAAGTCGTCCGAGAAGCACGACAGCGCGCCCCCGCTGCGGTCCACGAGCCGGAAGTAGCGCCGGTCCATCGGCCCGAACACCCCGTCCCAAAAGAACTCGCGGAGCATCGGCACGTACGCCTTCAGGTACGGGAGGTTCGGCAGGATCGAGACCAGCGACACGATGTGCTCGCCCTCGTCGTTGGTCTCGTTGACCGCGCCCTTCAGCGCCTGCTCCAGGTACGCCACGATGTACCGCGCGTACCCCCCGAAGACCTCGTCGCCGCCCTGGCCGCCGAGCACGACCTTCACGTGCCGCGCGGCGAGGCGCGACACCGCGTACTGCGGGAACAGGCCGGGGCCGGCCGCGGGCTCGTCCATCGCGCGCACCAGCCGCGGCATCCAGTCGACGAAGTCGTCCTCGGTCGGCCGGACCTCGTGGTAGAGCGCGCCGCACGCCTCGGCCACCTCGCGCGCGTGCGGGCTCTCGTCGAACTCGGGCCCGTTGTCGAACGCCCCCGTGAAGACGCGGATCGGGCCGTCCACGACGCGGGACGCGAGCATGGTCACGAGGGAGGAGTCGAGGCCGCCGGACAGGTGCGCGCCCACGGGGACGTCGCTCCGGACCTGGAGCCGCGCCGCGTCGACCAGCAGCGCGGCCACGTCGTCCATGTACTCGTGCTCGGGCCGGCCCTCCACCACGAACGACGGGTCCCACCAGCGGACCGTCCGGACCGACAGGTCGGCCACGTCCACCGTCATCAGGTGCCCGGGCAGCAGCTTGTACACGTCCCGGAACAGCGTGCCCTCGCCGATCACGTACTGGAAGGTCACGTAATCCTTGATGGAGTCGAGATCGGGCTCGGCCGGGACGCCCCCGTGCGCGAGGAGCGCCTTCACCTCGGACCCGAACAGGACGCGGTCCGGGCCGCGCCACCAGTACATCGGCTTGATGCCGAGCCGGTCCCGTGCCGCGAGCACCCGGCCGCGCCGCCGGTCGTGGATCAGGAACGCGAACATCCCGTTCAGGTCACGGACCACGTCGGGGCCGCGCTCGATGTAGCCGCGCAGGACGACCTCGGTGTCCGAGGCGGTCTCGAAGCAGTGGCCGCGGCCGCGCAGTTCGTCGCGCAGCTCGATGTAGTTGTAGATCTCGCCGTTGAAGACGATGGTCACGCCGTCCGCGGTCATCGGCTGGGCGCCGCCCGCGAGGTCGATGATCGACAGCCGCCGGTGAGCGAGCCCGACCGGGCCGTCCACGTGGGTGCCCTGGCCGTCCGGGCCGCGGTGGGCGATGCTCGCGGACATGCGCTCGAGCGCGTCGCGGTCCACGGGCCTGCCGCCCGCCTCGATCACGCCCGCGATGCCGCACATTGAAGGCCTCCTCCCCGAGCGCACAAGATAATGCCACCCGGCGTCCGTTTCAAAGACGGCGACCCGGTGGGGTAGGATCCGCACGGAGGAACCGGGTCGGATGAAGGCCGTCCACCTGCTCAGGAAGTGCCACCCCGGCGAGTGGGGGGGGACCGAGACGGTCGTGTTCGAGATGGCGCGCGGGCTGCGGGACAAGGGGGTCGAGCCCGTGGTGCTGGCGCCGCGCCTTTT
>VGRB01000296.1 GCA_016875475.1 Deltaproteobacteria bacterium | reverse complement strand
ACTGCGCGGAGGGCGACGTCTGCACTCCGCTCCCGGGGAGCGCGAACCAGGGCTACTGCCAGCCGATCCCGAACCCGCCGGGCCTCGAGAACGGCGCGAACTGCGCGAACGGGTGGAGCTGCAAGGGCGCGCTCTGCCTGGACAGCCGGTGCACGACGAGCTGCCCGGACGGCCAGGCGTGCGGCGCCGGGACCACGTGCCAGGCGGTCGGGAGCCTCGCGGCGGGCGTGAACGGCGCGTGCGCGCCGGACCTGCCGGGGATGCTCCCGGCCGGGACCGAGTGCCTGACGCAGGACGGCAAGGCGTGGGACGGCGCGACCTGCCGATCAGGCCACTGCGACCTGCTCGCGGCCAAGCCGCCGTGCGCGCCGTTGTGCTCGACGGACGCGCAGTGCGCGGCGTCGCAGGAGTGCAACCTCGTCATCCGGACGAGCGCGGCCATCCCCGAGGCCCTGCCATACCACCCGCAGTTCACCGCAGACACGTACGACGCGATCCTGGGCTGCTATTCCCGGCCCGGGTCGGGGATGCTCGCGGTCGGCGCGACGTGCAAGGGACCCGGCGAGTGCCGCACGAACAAGTGCATGGCGCTGCTGCCGAACGACCCGACGATGCGCTGCACCACGTTCTGCGCGCGCGACGCGGACTGCCCCGCGCCGATGACGTGCGTGGCCGAGGCGATCACGCTGACGAGCTGGTGGCTCCAGCAGGCCGGGCAGGCGGACCCGGACCCGAGCCACCGGACGCTGGTCCGCGTCTGTCGGTAGCCCGCCCGCCGCACGGCGGACGATTCGAGGAGGACCCGTGGCGAACGTGCTGGTGGCCGGCGGCGCGGGGGCGGTCGGGCGGTTCGCGGTCCGGACGCTCGCGCGGCACGAGGCGTTCGACGCGGTCGTGCTCGCGGACATCGACGCGGCGCGGGCCGCGGAGGTGGCTGCCGAGGCGGGCGGCAAGGTCCGCGCGGTCGGCCTCGACGCCGGGGACGCGGCAGCAGTGGCGGCGGCTGCCGAAGGGTGCGCAGTGGTCCTCAACTGCGCCGGGCCGTTCTACCGGTTCGGCCGCCCGGTGCTGGAAGGCGCGGTGCGGGCGCGCGCCGACTACGTGGACGTGTGCGACGACGTGGACGCGACGCTCGACCTCTTGTCCATGGACCCGCTCGTCCGCGATGCGGGCCTGTGCGCGCTGATCGGCATGGGCAACTCGCCCGGCGTGACGAACCTGCTCGCGCGGTTCGCGTCGGACCAGCTCCTCGATTCCGTCGAGGCGGTGGACATCTACCACGCGCACGGCGGCGAGCCGTTCGAGGGCGAGGGCGTGGTGGCGCACCGGCTCCACGGGATGCAGATGGAGATCCCGATGTTCCTCGACGGAGAGCTGCGGCACGTCCGCTTCTTCGAGCCGGACGGGATCGCGCTGCGGGAGCGCACCGGATTCCACAAGGTCGGCCGCGACGTGCCGGTCTATCCGTACCCGCACCCCGAGCAGGTCACGATCCCGCGCCACATGAAGGTGCGGCGCGTCACGAACCGCGGCACCGTGCTCCCGGACCAGTACTTCGAGCTGACCTGCGAGGTAGCGCGCCTCGGGCTCGCGCGCCACGACGCGGTCGCGGTCAGGGGCACCCCGGTCACGGCCCACGACTTCACGGTCGCGTGGCTGCTCCGCCGCCGCGACGAGATCCTGCGCGAGACCGCGTTCGGCTCGCAGCGCGGCTGCGCCAAGGTCGTGGTCCGCGGCCTGCGCCGCGGGCTGCCGCGCTGTTACGTGTTCTCGATGGCGTCGCAGAGCCAGGCGCTCGGCGAGGGCACCGGGATCCCGGCGGCCATGGGCGCGATCCTGATGCGCCAGGGCAAGGTGGAAGGCAAGGGCGTCCAGCCGCCCGAGGCGTGCGTCAACCCGGTGGACTTCCTCGCGCTCGTGCCCGAGGTCCTGGGCTCGGCCGGGGCCGCCGGCGGGGGCGCGTTCGAGGGCGTGATCGTCGAGAAGGTGGACGAGCACGGGAACGTGGAGCGCGTAGACATCCCGATGTGAACCCGCCATGACCGGTGACCGCTGCATCCTCGCGATCGACCACGGCACTTCGGGCGTCAAGGTCGCCCTCGTCTCCGTCCTCGGCGAGGTGCTCGGGGGGGAGTTCGCGCCGACCGGCATCCGCTTCCTCCCGGGGGGCGGCGCGGAGCAGGACCCGGACGAGTGGTGGTCGGCCCTCCTGGACTCGACCCGCCGCCTGCTCGCGCGCGGGCTCGTGCCGCCGGACGCGATCGCCGGGGTCGGGTGCTCGTCCACGTACTCCTCGACCGTCGCGTGCGACGAGGCGGGCCGGAGCATCGGCCCCGCGCTGACCTGGCTCGACTCGCGAGGCGCGCCGCACGTCCGGCGCCTGATGCGAGGCATCGTCAACGTGCAGGGCTACGGCGTGTCGAACCTGCTCCGGTTCATCCCGGTGACCGGGGGCGGGCCGACGCAGTCGGGCAAGGACGACGTCGCGCACTGCCTGTTCTGGCGCGAGGAGCGGCCGGACGTCTGGCGCGCGGCGCGGTGGTTCCTGGCGAGCAAGGACTGGTTCAACCTGCGCCTGACCGGCCGCGCCGCCGCGTCGTTCGACTCCGCCACCCTGTTCTGGTGCACGGACAACCGCGACGCCGCGAACGTGCGCTACCACCCGGGCCTGATCCGCCGGCTGGGCCTCGACCCCGCGCGCCTGGCGCCGCTCGCGCGCTCGACCGACGTGCTCGGGCCGCTGCTGCCCGAGGTCGCGGACGCGATCGGCGTCCCGCGCGGCACGCCCGTGGTGACGGGCGCGTGCGACCTCCAGTCCGCGTGCGTCGGCTCGGGCGCGGTGCGCGATTTCGAGGCGCACGTCTATCTCGGCACGTCTTCCTGGCTGCTGTGCCACGTGCCGTTCAAGAAGACCGACGTGCTGCACTCGATCGCGTCGCTGCCGTCCGCGATCCCGGGCCGCTGGTTCGCCGCGAACGAGCAGGACCAGGCGGGGGGGTGCCTGGAATTCCTGATCCGGAACGTGCTGTTCCACCCCTCGCGCCTGGCGCCCGGCGCCGCGCCGCCCGCGGACGTCTGGACCGCGCTCGACGACGTGGCCGCGTCCGTCCCCCCCGGGAGCCGGGGCGTCGTGTTCACGCCGTGGCTGAACGGCGAGAAGAGCCCGATCGACGACGAGCACCTGCGGGGGGGGTTCCACAACCTGTCGGTGCGGACGACCATGGACGACATGGTCCGGGCCGTGTTCGAGGGCGTCGCGTGCAACCTGCGCTGGGTCCTGCACCACGTCGAGCGGTTCTGCGGCCGGCGGCTCGACCCCCTGAACCTGGTCGGCGGCGGCGCGCGGTCCGAGGTCTGGCCGCGCATCCTGGCGGACGTGCTCGGCCGCACCGTGCGCCGCGTCGAGCACCCCCTGCACGCGAACGCCCGCGGCGCGGCATTCATCGCCGCGGTCGGGCTCGGGCACCTGCGCTTCGAGGACGTGCCCGCGCTCGTCCGCTTCGACCGCGTCGACGAGCCGTGCGCCGACGCCGGGACGCGCGCCGCGTACGACCGCTCCTACCGCGCCTTCACCGAGCTTGCGCGCCGCATGCGCCCGATCTGCCGGGGGTTGAACGCCGGTTCACGCTAGTGCTCGGGCACCGGGGGTCCACCCCGCCGGGGCAGCGCCGCCAGGCCGCCGAGCAGCACGAGCCAGCCCACGCTGGAGAGCACGGACGGGTCGACCAGCCGCGGCACCCCGAGCAGCCAGGACAGGACGGGGTCGAGCGCCTCGCGGAGCGGGAACTCGACGAGCGCCCCGATGCCCCACGAGGCGAGCGCGACGACGGCCGAAACCAGGGCGACGACCGCGGCGGACCGGGTCGCGGGATCGCCGAGGCGGCGGCGGGCCGAATCCAGGACCAGCAGGCCCGCGGCCAGCGTGACGGGGACCCCGACCGCCTCGTTCCGCACCAGGACGAACGAGGCGACCGCCGCGGCCCACACGGCCCAGGGGACCCACGGCAGGCGGACCGCGAGCGGGTGCGGCCAGGGCGCGACGAGCGCGAAGTGCAGGAGGATCCACGGCGCGAGCCGCACGCCGATCCACTCGACGATCAGCGCGCCGACCAGCACGTCGGGGACGGGCGCCAGCCCGGTCAGGTGCACCGTTCCCGCGGCGAGAAGGACGAGCGCCATCACCGTGCCGGCGAGGAGCCCGAGCAGCCCGGCCGGGAAGGCGACGCCGCGGCGGAACGCGAGGACGAGGCCCGCGACGGCGGACAGCAGGGAGGCCGCGAGGAAGACCGCGCCGCGGCCGGCGAGCGCGCGGGCCCCTGCCGGCTCGGACCGGAGGGCGAGGTTCAGCGGCACGCCGGACCGCACCACGTCCGCCTGCACCCGCGCGTCCACGAACCGCCGCAGGGTGCGGAGGGATGTCCGCATCAAGGGCGCGACCTCCGGGTCGCCCTTGCCCCGGAAGTGGGGGGGGAGCGGATCGCCGAAGTCCCGCAGCCGCAGCGGGCCGATCCCGAGCACGCGGTCGCCGACCTCCAGGACGGACCCGGGCTCCGCGGCCACGACAACGACGTCGCCCGTGTCGAGGTTGCGCTCGACCCGCGCCCCGATCCGCGGCTCGTTCGCGAGCGCCCATGCCGCGACGGCCGCGGCGCAGGCGTACGCCGTCGCGAGCGTCGCGGCCACCGCGGTCGTCGTGACGCGACCCGACACGGGCGCCCCCTCTCCCGCTACCGGAAGTCCGCGTAGATCGCGCCCACGTCGATCCCCCCGACCCGCCGGCCGCGCCAGACGTCCGGGATCCGCATCCCTTCCTCGAGCTGCGGCGTCTTGATGCCCATCGAGATCGACCGGTCCGCCTCCACGTAGGCCGCGAGGTGGTCGGCGACCCGCACGAGCTCGCCGTCGAGCGGGTCGAACACGTCCCGGTCGTAGGACGCGCGGATCTCGTCCGACGTCGTGCGGACCACGCGGCCGTCGATGCGGACCTTGCTCGCGAACTCGTCGGTCGTGTAGTACGCGATCTCGTCGATCCAGCCGGGCTCCAGCAGCGGGTGGATCTCCTCGCGCGCCAGCTCCTGCTCGATCTCGCCGATCGCCTCGGGCAGGTCGGGGACCGCGCCCTTGACCGGCGAGATGATGTCCCGCGTGACCGACTCGGCGAGGTCGTGGAACAGCCCGCCGAAGAAGCCGTTGCGGGCGCGGCGCGGGCAGGCGCCGGCCTCGCGCAGCAGGAACCACGTCAGGCAGGCGACCATGCCGCTGTGGCCGAGCACGGACGTCGGGGGCATGCGCGGCGTCTGGCCCCAGCGGACCTGGAACCGCAGGTGGCCCGCGAGGTCGATGAAGTCGGCCACCGGCTGGCGCGACAGGACCTTCCGCATCCCGACGAGCGCCAGGTGGGGCTCGAGGTCCGCGGTCATCAGCCGGTCGATGCGCGCGGTGACGCGGTTCTCGGGGTTGAGGCGCTTCAGGATCTGGAACTCCCACCAGCTCGCGTACAGGTGCGCCGCGTCCAGGATCCGGCGCGATGCCGGGTCCAGCCCCTGGTCCGCGTCGAGCAGGTAGCGCCGCAGCTCGTCGCGCACGTCGGGCGAGTCGATGCACGGCTCGAGCTGCCTGAAAACCCACTCCCCGAGCTGTCGGAAGACCTCCGGGTGGTCCGCGCGGATGCGCGCGTGCACGGGCGACTTGATGTCCGACAGGACCACGCGCCGGAGCAGCTCGAACACGCCGCCGCGGACGACCGCGGACCAGTCCACGACCGCGCCCGCGTCCTCCTCGTAGCGCGCAAGGCACCATGCCACGACCATCTTGTGCGCGTTCTTGTCCATCTCGACCAGCTCGACCGGGCGGATCTGGTCGTTCCACCGCCGGATCGAGAAGCCGTCGAACAGCCGGGTCACGAGCGATCGTCGGAGCATCTGGCCGGCCCCCTTGTCGCGACGAGCGGGCACATTGTCGCGCCGCAAGTGTATCACCTCGCGCGGTTGACGCCCCGGCCGCCCGGGCGCATGCTCGCGGCATGGCGGAGCGACCCATCCTCGACGCGACGCGGACCGCGGGACGGGCGGTCGGCCTCGCCGCGGCCTGGATCGGCCGCCAGGCCGCCGCGGCCTGGCACGGCGTGGACCCGGACCTCCGCACGCACCTCGCGGAGCTCCCGCTCGTCGGCCTCACGCTGCTCGCGCGCGGGTCGGCCGCCGTGCCGGCGCTGCCCGACGACGGCCACCGCCCGGTCGTGTTCGTCCACGGCCTGGGAGGCGGGCCCGGGAACTTCCAGCCCATGCGCATCGCGTTCAGGCTGCGCGGCAGGAGCCGGACGTTCGCGCCGGCCCTGCCCCGCGGCGTGCCCGTCGCGGACCTCGGCCGGTCGCTCGCCGCGTACCTGGAGGAGCTTGCGGCACGGAACGGGCTGCCCGGCGACGCGCAGATGGACCTCGTCTGCCACAGCATGGGGGGGATCGTGGCCCGGCTCGCGCTCGAGGACCACCGCTGCAGGGCCCGCGTGGCGACGCTGGTGACGCTCGGCACGCCCCACTCGGGCAGCCACCTCGCCCGGTACGGCGCCATGGACGCGAGCCTGTGCCTCAGGCCGGGTTCCGAGGTGATGGAACGCCTCGCGGCGCAGGTGCCGTGGCCCGGGCCTCCGGCCATGCCGCGCCTCGTGTCCCTGTGGAGCCCCGCGGACGTGCTGCTGCTGCCTGCGACGTCGGCGTGCGTCGAGGGGGCGGAGAACGTGGAGATGCCGGGCTTCACGCACTACGGCTACCTGCTCCACCCGCAGGCATGGTGGCGGGTCTTCGACGCCCTGGCTCCGGGGACTCCCGAGGCCCGGCCTTCCCGGACTCCGTCGGTCTGACAGGGAGATCGGCGGGGGCGCCGAGTCGCGATACGCGGTTTGAGTCACGTTCTGTGGTTTCCAGGCGGGG
>VGRB01000295.1 GCA_016875475.1 Deltaproteobacteria bacterium | reverse complement strand
CGGGGGCGGCCTCCGAGTTCGGCCCGGCGCAGCTCGCGGGGATCGCGGGCCTCGAGAAGGACGGCGGCGGCGAGGGCGGCATCGGCGCCGGCTCGCCGAAGATCAAGTTCAGGGACGGGGGGGCCGCGGCGCCGGTCGTCTATACCGGCACGTACTCGGTCAGCGGCGAGCTGGACAAGGACACGGTCCGCCGGTACATCCAGACGAAGATGGACCAGATCAAGTGGTGCTACCAGCAGGAGGTCCAGAAGAACCAGGACCTCGCGGGCCAGATCGTCCTGCAGTGGACCATCGCCCCGACCGGCAAGGTCGTAGGCGCGCGCGTGGCGTCGTCGTCGATGAACAACCAGTCGGTCGAGCAGTGCATCTCGACGCGCATCGGGACGTGGGTCTTCCCGTCGCCCAAGGGCGGCGGCGCCGTGAAGGTCACGTACCCGTTCATCTTCCGCGTGACCAAGGGCCAGTAGTCGAATGGCGGGCGTACCCACGCCCGCCGAGCCGCGAGCGGTTCGAGACGGAGGGCGCACATGCGGAGGACGGCCGTTGCGGTGCTTGCGGTGCTCGTTGCGGCCGGCTGCTCCAAGGCCCAGACCGAGTCGATCGCGCTGTGCAACCGCGGCGTGAAGGCGTACCAGCGGGGCGACATCAACCTCGCGGTCAGCCTGTTCGACGGCGCGATCGCGCTCTACCCGAAGAACGAGGTCGCGCACTTCCAGCTCGGCCTCATCCTGCTCCACGAGCGCAAGGACCTCGCCGCCGCGGAGCGCGAGCTGTCCGAGGCCGCGAAGCTCAACCCGAAGGACCTCGAGGTCACGTTCCAGTTCGGGCGTCTCGCGCTCGCGCGGAACGACTTCGACGGGGCGCTCCAGAAGTTCCAGGAGGTGCTGAAGGGCGAGCCCGGGCACGTGGGTGCGCTGTACTGGGCGGGCGTGAGCCACCACCGGCGCGGCCGCTTGAACGAGGCGGACGAGCTGTGGCGCAAGGCGATCACGGCCGACCCGACCTACGCGCGTGCGTACAGCGCGCTCGCCATGATGTACCTCGAGGCGGGCGCCGAGTCCGAGGCCATGGCGGTGCTGAAGGAGGCGATCCGGGTGAACCCCGAGGACCCCGAGTGCCACCTGAACCTCGGCGTGGTCTTCCTCGCGACCGGCAACGACAAGGCCGCGGTGGACTCGCTGACCCGCGGGATCGAGCTGGACCCCGAGAACGGGACCGGCGCGTTCAACCTCGCGAACGCCCTCATCCGCCTGAACCGCCTGCACGAGGCGGGCTACTACCTGAAGCGCTTCATCGTGGACGGCCAGGAGAAGGGCCACGACCTGGTCGAGCCGGCCAGGCGGATTCTCGAGAACCTCCAGCGGCTGATCATCAACGAGGAGCGCGCCAAGGCCGGCGGCTGATCGCGGCTGATCGCGGTCGCGCCCGTCACGTCTCCGGCGCGAGCCGCGCGGGATGCCGGCGCAGCCTTTCCAGCAGCGCGATCATCGCCTCGGCATGCGGGCGGAGCCGTCCGTAGATCGTCGCCGCCGTCTCCTCGTCGTAGACGTGGCTGGCGAGGTCGCGGTCGTCCAGCATCCGCAGCCATTCGGTGTCGTCGTCGATCCAGCCGAGTTGCAGGGCGGCCCGGAGCGCGGACTTCGGCGACGGGCAGTCGATCCCCTCCTCGGCGGCGGCCTGCTGCGAGCACTTCCAGGCCAGCTCGAACGTGAACTCGAACCGCTGGATGGCAGCGTCGCGGATCCACTCGGATTCCGGCTGGAGGAGCGCGGCCGACAGGCGCGCGAGCGCACCTGCGAACGAATCGAGACGCGCGGGGAGAGTCGTGGCCATCAGATCAGCCTCACGGCGGTCGCCAGGGCCGCGTCGCGAAAAGCCTGCGGCACCGTCGCGAGGTCGACGACGTCGAACCGGTGCAGCGTCGGGAGGTCGTCGAGCGCGTCCCGGACCCGCTGGCGGAGCGCACCGTCGAGCGGGGCCGGACCGATGATCCCGATGTCCCAATCGGACGCCGGTCGCGCCCTGCCGGTCGCCCTCGAGCCGAACAGCACCGCCCGGTATCCCGCGCGTTCCGGCAGCAGACCACGGAGCACCGCGGCGACCTCGTCCATGTCCGGCGTGGTGCGCACGTTCCTGCTCCGGATTCCCGCCGGGAATGATAGCACGCGGCCTGCGGGCGGCTACTGCCTCTTCCCGGTGAACGTGGCCATCGGCGCGAACGCGAAGCCGCCCATCTCGAATACCGCGTTCCACTCGCTGGGACCTGCTGCACGAGGTCGTCCACCTCGTTCGGGCGGCCGGTGGCGTGGCACAGGAAGCGGGCCACCGCGGGCGCGTGGCCGCCCGGGGCCACCCGACTGGTGGCCGGCGCCGGATCAGGACGCCTCGGCGCGGGCGCGGAGACCGCGCGGGTCCCGGATCGCGATCCGGCCGCGCGACAGGGCGACGATGCCCGCCTGCTCCCATGCGCGCGTGACGCGGATCGCGGTCTCGACCGTGGTCCCGGCGAGGTCCGCCAGCTCCTGGCGGGTGACGCGGACGTCCGCGCCGGGGGGTAGGGGCGCCGAAAGCTCCACCAGCCGCGACGCGATCCGCGCCTCGACCGGCGTGGTCGCGGCCTGCTGCGTGACGTGGGCCAGGCGGCGCAGCCTCCGGCCGAAGCTCCTGAGCACGTCGAGCGCGATGCGCGGCTCCGCGACCAGCACGGCCGCGAAGCGCTCGGCGTCGACCCGCCCCCACCGCCCGTCCTCGACCGCGACCGCGGAGGCGGGGTAGGGCTCGCCGTCCAGCACCGGCACGATCCCGAACGACTTGTCCGGGCCCATCACGTGCAGGATGACCTCGCGGCCGCCCGCGCCGGACTTCACGATCTTCACGCGGCCCTCAAGGACCAGCCCGAGGAACGCCGGCGGGTCGCCCTCGCGCACGAGGACGTCGCCGCGGGCGAACGGCCGCGCGATCGCGACCTTGCGAAGCGCCGCGATCAGGGACGGTCCGGCAAGCTCGCCGCAGGGGGCGTCGGAGGGACGGGGAGGAGCCGGCATCGGGGGCGTCCGCCGCGAAGACGGGCGCGATTGTAGCGCAGCGCGACGGAGGCGGAAGACCTACTTCCTCTTCGCGGGCTTGTGCTCGGCACGGAGCCTCGCCGCCTCGGCCTTGACCCTGGTCAGGGTCTCGACGAGCGGCGCCCACCCATACCACTGCGTGTAGTCCGGGTTGTTGTGGAACGCGCCCTGGAACGCGCGCATCCGGTACTCCATGAACATCTTGTAGAGGTCCAGCTCGATCGGGGTCTTCGCGTCCTGGAACTGGAGCAGGTCCGGCGCGGTGGTCCACCCCGCGGGCACGGAGAGGACCCCGTCGTCGTACAGCGCGCGCACCTCGCGGATCGCCGCCGCGAACACCCGGTCCGACTCGCGGACCATGCGGTCGCCGGCCGCGAGCTGCTCCTTCGCGTAGGCCGGCGAGTGGCACTTCGCGCAGGTCTTCTCCATCTTCGAGCGCTCGGCCTGGAACTCCTCCTTCGACAGCCTCGCGACCTTTCCCGCCTTGACCACGTCGAGGCGCGCAGTGGGCTGGCCGACCTTGTCGAGCACGCCGAGGGCCTTCAGGATCTCGACGCGATCGGCCATCCACTCCGCGTCGTCCTCGGGCAGGCGCACCGCCAGGAACCCCCACGCGGTCATGGCGCGGTGATCACCGCCCTGCATGTGGCAGTCCTGGCACGTGGGCGCGCGGCCGCCCTTGCCGCCCTCGACCTGCCAGATCGTGCCGTGCTTCGAGCTCGACCACATCTCCCACTGCGGGTGGTCGAACCCCATGTGGCAGGTCTGGCACGCGCGCGGGTCGCGCGCCTCGGCCTTGCTGAACGAGTGCCGCGTGTGGCACGAGTCGCAGGCGCCGGTGCCGTAGTGGACGCCGGCCTTGGCCGCGTCCTTGTCGCCGATCTTGTGGCACCCGCTGCAGCCCTTCATGCCCGCGCCCTTGACGGGAACGGGCTGGTGGTTCAGGCCCGGCATGGCCTCCATCGCGACCCAGGCCAGCGAGTGCTTGCCCGCCGCGTACTGGGCGACCTGCTCCTCGTGGCACTCCTTGCACGTCGCGGGCGACGGCATCACGGCCTTCGCCGCGTCGTCCATGCCGACGTGCGCGCCGCCGTGGCAGGTGGCGCAGTCCACCTCGCCGCTCTTCGCGTGGGCGCTTCCGGCGTGCTGGGTGACGATGCCGGGCGTGACCCGGGTGTGGCACTCGACGCAAGCCGAGGCCGCGGCCTTCTTCGCCGCGGGCTTCGACAGGGCGGGGAGCGCCGCGAGCATGGACGCGATCGCGATGACCAGGGAGAGGCGCATGCCTACCTCCGCGAAAAAGATGCCCCCGTGTACCGCGGTCCGGGGGGGCGCGAGTATGAGCGCGATCACATTGGCCCGTCGCGACCGCCTACCGTGCGGGCCAGCCGATCAGGCGACGCGCCGGCCGATCAGGCGACGCGCCGGGCGATCAGGCGACGCACCGGCCGATCAGGCGACGCGCCGGCCGGCGACCCACACCCCGACCGGTCGCGAGGCGAGCGGGATCCCCTCGAACGGGGTCCAGCGGCAGCGCGTACGTACCGTGGCGGCGGACGGGGTCCAGGTGCCCGCGAGGTCCCACAGGGCGAGGTCGGCGTCCGCCCCCTCCGCGACACGTCCCTTGCCGGGGAGCGATGCGACCCGCGCGGGCGCCTCGCAGAGCGCCGAGACCGCGCGGGGCAGGGACAGCGCGCCGACCTGCACCAGCCGGAGCACGGCCGGCACGAGCGTGTCCAGGCCCGGCACGCCGGACGGCGCGGCAGGGTAGGGCAGGGCCTTCTCGTCGATCGTGTGCGGCGCGTGGTCGGTCGCGACCGCGTCGATCGTTCCCGCGGCGAGCGCGGCGCGCAGGGCGTCGCGGTCCGCCGGCGTCCGGACCGGCGGGTTGACCTTGATCAGGTTTCCGAGGCGAGGCGCGTCGTCGCAGGTCAGCCACAGGTGGTGCGGCGAGACCTCGCTCGTCAGGCCGGGCGCGCGCGCCGCGAGCAGCTCGATCTCGGCCGCGGCCGACAGGTGGCACAGGTGGAGGCGCCGGCCCGGCCGCGCGAGGGCGAGGACCGCCCGGGCCCCCTCCGCGACCGCCTCGGCGGGGCGCAGCACGTGGTGCGAGGACGCGTCCGGCTCCGGGCCCGCGTCGCCGCGGTGGGCGGCGAGGACCGACTCCAGCTCGGCGTGGAACGCGAACAGCGCGGGCACCCGGTCCAGCGCGCGCTCGATCGCGGCCGTGCCCTCGAGCAGGATGTCGCCCGTGGTCGAGCCCAGGAAGACCTTGACCCCGGCGAAGCCCGGGATCGACGCGGCCCGCTCGACCTCGTCGAGGTTGTCGCGGGTGAGCGCCATGAAGAAGCGGACGTCGCACGCGGCCGTGCGGCGGGCGGTTTCGACCTTGTCCGCGAGCGCGGCGGCGGTCACGGTGGGCGGGCGGGTGTTCGGCATGTCGAGCACCGTGGTGACGCCCGCGGCCACGGCGGCGGCGGTCCCCGAGGCGAGGTCCTCCTTGTGGGTCAGGCCGGGGTCGCGCAGGTGCACGTGCAGGTCGACGGCGCCGGGCAGCAGCGCGAGCCCTTCGCAGGGGACCTCGACGGCCGCCGGCGACCCGATCGAGGGCGCGACGCGCTCGATCCTGCCGTCGCGGACCGCGACGTCCGCGGTCCCGACGGCCCCGTCGATGACCACGGTCGCTGACCTGAAGACCACGTCGTACAAGGGTTTTCGCCTCCGCAGGTCGGCCGATCGTACCCGATCGAAAAAATATTTATTCGCACGGGGAACTTTTGACCCCCATCCGGCGACTAATGGACGGAAGGCGGGAGGTCGCCGATGCGCCCCGGGCGGGGGCGGCCGGCGGTCTCGCGGTCCGGGAAAGGCACGGGGAGCCCCGGGGTCCCGCGGAGCCGGGGGGGGGAGTCGCACGGATCCCCCGTTCCCGCGGTGCGTCGCGGAAACGACGGCAGCCCGGGGCAGATGCCGGCGGTGGTCGGAAATGGGGGAGCGCGGCTTGCAGTCTTCTTGGTCGGGCATCCGGGGCGGCGCTAGACTGGCGTGGCCATGGTGGACGACGCCATCAGGGAGATGGTCGAGCGCTACGGGGTCGCCGACCTCCTCCATCACACCGTGCTCATCGTCGACGACGACGCGCCGAACCTCGCCGTCCTCGAAGCGGTGCTCGAATCCGAGTACCGGATCCTCCCCGCCGGGTCGGGACCGGAGGCGCTCGAGCTGCTCGCGGAGGCGCCGGTGGACGTGATCGTGACCGACCAGCGCATGCCCGAGATGACCGGCGTCGAGCTGCTGGAGCGGGTGCGCGCGACCCACGCGGACGTCGCGGGGGTCGTGCTCACCGGGTTCACGGACTCGCCCGCGATCATGTCGGCCATCAACCGCGCGCAGGTCTTCCGGTTCCTGACGAAGCCGTGGGAGGCCGTGGAAGTCCAGTCGGCGGTCGAGCAGGCGACCCGTCACGTCTACCAGCGGCGCGCGATCACCGCCCTCGTCGGTCAGCTCGCGGCGCGCAACGACGATCTGGCCGCGGCGCTCCACAACCTCGAGTCGGCGCAGCAGCAGGTGCTGCACCTCGAGCGGCTCGGGACCATGGGGAGGCTCGCGTCGGGGGTGACCCACGATCTCCGGAACTTCCTGATGGGCCTCTCCATGCTGGAGGAGGAGGTCCAGGCGACGGAGGCGTCCCAGGAGCTCCGCGAGACCGTGTCGGTCGGGCTGGCGGGCATCCGCAACCTGATGTCCACGCTCGAGACCATGACCTTGATCGTCGGGCGCGATAGGTAGGTTGCACCCCCGAAGTCCGCGTAGAATGCGGAACTAGCGACAGCAAGAGGTCCGCCAGGACCTCACCCGGAGGGTGCTTTGCCC
>VGRB01000294.1 GCA_016875475.1 Deltaproteobacteria bacterium | reverse complement strand
GGGGGTGCGCGACCGTCTGGCGGCCGACTTGCAGGCGCACCAGCGCGGCCTCGTCGCTCGTCAGCCAGTCCATCACCTTCGCCGCGGCGTCCTTGTTCTTCGACCACGACGACATGAACACGGCCTCGGACCCGAGGAACGGCATCGCCCGCTTCCCCCCGGCCATGGCCGGGAGCACGCCGACGCGGAACCGCTTCTCGGGGGACAGCTCGGTCAGGAACCAGGGGCCCGACACGACCATCGCGGCCTTGCCGTCGTTGAACAGCGACGTGACCATGGCCGAGGACACGCCGCTCGGCAGCACGCCGTCGCGCACCAGCCCGCGCACCCACGAGAGCGCGTCCGCGACCGGCTTCTCGCCGACGTGCGGCCGGCCGCGGGCGTCGAGGATGGTGCCCCCGAACCCGTGGATGAACGCGGCGTTGAAGTAGAGGAGCCCGGCCTCGTAGACGAGCCCGTAGCGGCCGGACGCGGGGTCGGTCGCGGCCTTCGCGCTGGCGACCAGGTCCTCGGCGGTCGCGGGCGGCTCGGGCACGAGCGCGGGGTCGTAGAACAGGGCGACCGACTTGAACGCGAGCGGCAGCCCGTAGAGGCTGTGCTTCCACACGAGCGCCTTGACCGTGGCCGGGATGAAGCGCTTCAGCACCCCTGTCGGGAAGCGCTGCGAGATCGGCTCCAGCAGGTGGCCCCGGTCCACCCACTCGCCGATCATGTTGTGCGCGAAGATGAACAGGTCCGGCCCCTGGCCGCGCGGCGTCGCGATCGTGACCTTGTCCACGAAGGCGTCGTAGGGCACGTTCAACAGCCGAACCTTGACCTCGGGATGCCGCTCGTTCCATGTCCCCACGACCTTCTCGATCGCGGCCTTCTCGCCCTCGCGGTAGGCGTGCCACAGCACCACCTCGACCGGCCCGGCCGGCTGCGTCCGGCTCTGCAGCGCAGCACCATTGCCGCTCGCGCTCGCGCTCGCGGGCACGGAAGGCTCTCCCTTGCATGCCGCGAACAGGAGCAGGGCGCCCGCGAGCGCGAGCGGCAGATGGAGTCTCAATGTCTCCTCACCCGTACAACACGTTCCTTCCATCAGGCCCGAACACGTGCACCCGGTCCGCGCGCACTCCGAATGCGCCCGAATCACCCTCGCGGACGGCCTCGTCCGCCGCGACCCGCACGGTCAGCACGCCGTCCGGCGTCCGCACGTACGCGAACTTCTCGCTCCCGAGGTGCTCGACGACCTCCACCTTGCCCCCGAAGCCGTTCGCCGCGCCCGCGCCGACGCCGGCGTCGCCCGGCCGGAACCCGACCGTCACGTCCGCCCCGGCGAAGGCCGCCAGCCGCTCGCCCAAGGCGGGTCCCGGCGCCACCTCCATCGAGGCGGTCCGGATGGTCGCGCCTCCCCCGCTCGCCACCACCTTGCCGTTGATGAAGTTCATGGCCGGGGACCCGATGAACCCGGCGACGAACTTGTCCGCGGGCGTGTCGAAGACCTCCTGGGGGGTGCCGCACTGCCCGACCCGGCCGTCCTCCATCACCGCGATCCGGTCCGCGAGCGTCATCGCCTCGGTCTGGTCGTGCGTGACGTAGACCGTCGTGGTCCTGAGCCTCCGCTGGAGCAGCTTCAGCTCGACCCGCATCACCACCCGGAACTTCGCGTCGAGGTTCGAGAGCGGCTCGTCGAACAGGAATACCGCGGGGTTGCGCACGATCGCGCGCCCCATGGCCACGCGCTGGCGCTGCCCGCCGGACAGGGCCTTGGGCTTGCGCTGCAGGTACGGCTCGATCGACAGCGTTGCCGCGGCCTCGCGGACGCGGCGGTCGATCTCGGCGGCCGCCATGCCGCGGAGCCTCAACCCGAACGCCATGTTGTCGTGGACGGTCATGTGCGGGTAGAGCGCGTAGCTCTGGAAGACCATCGCGATGTCGCGGTCCTTCGGGTGGACGCGGTTCACGAGCCGGTCCCCGATGTACAGGTCGCCGGACGTGATCTCCTCCAGCCCCGCGATCATCCGCAGCGTCGTGGTCTTCCCGCACCCGGACGGCCCGACCAGCACCATCAGCTCGCCGTCCTCGATCGTCAGGTTCACGTCGGTGACGACGACGACCGGCCCGTACGACTTGCAGATGTCCTTCAGGACGACGCGTGCCATTTCGACCCCGCCGGAGTCAGAACACGACGGACGCGCCGTCGCACATCGGCGACTCGTCCGCGACCCTCTCGAGCACCAGGAAGCCCGCCGCGTGGCCCTTGACGACCACGGTGCCGCCCGGCCGCTCGCCGGGGCAGATGATAGCACCCAGCGCCCCCGCCGGGTAGCGAGCCGCGACGGCCTCCGGAGCACCTTCCACGCGAACCGTCAGCTCCGGGCCGCGCGTCCCGGCGACCGGCAGCCGCGGGTCCTGGACCGGGGGGGAAGCACCGGCCGCGGCGACCGCCGGGGGGCCGCCCGGGAACGTGAACGGCAGGGCCGCGAGGCTTCGGGCGCCCGCGCCGTACGCGCGCAGGAGGTCGCGCTGCGAGGCCCCCCCGGGCGGCACGATCGCGTCGAGCACGAACGGTGCCCAGTCGCACGGGTCGCAGCCGCCGAACGAGCACGCGGACGTCCCGCTCCCGTCCTCCCAGACGTTGCACACCCCCACCGAGGGCGCGACCTCGCGGACCCAGGGGTCGGTCGCGTCGCGGCCCGGCGGGCGCAGGCTGCTCTTGACCATCGCCTGGAGCCCGGCACCCGGACCGAGGCCGGTCACCACGACGAGAAACCCGGCCTTGCGCAGCTCCGAGGGGAGGCAACGGCGCGGCACGTGGACCCGGACCGTCTTCCCGGCCACCGCGGCGCCGCGAGGAAAGCACGCGTCCGCGGCGAGCGCGGGCGCGACGCGGCCGTAGTGCGCCTCGAGCAGGTCGGGGACCGCGGTCACCACGATCGCGCGGTCCCAGCCGAACGCGCCCGCCGCCTCGACCCGGCGGCCCGGCAGGAGCGCGCGGTGGCCGGAGCCGGCGGCCGGGTTCACGGCCATGTAGACGTCGACGACCGGCATGAAGATCGGACGCGACGGCGAGTCCTGCCGCATGCGCGACGCGACCACGTCGGGGGGGGCCTGGAAGGACACCTCGAGGTCGGCACCGCCCGGGGACTCGCGGATCCGCACGCGGCGGACGTCGAACGATCCCGGCCGGAATCCCTCGACCGCGGGGTAGGCGTAGGTGCCCGGGCCGTTGTCGTCGCCCGCCGGGTCCTCCAGCACCACCTCGGCGGCGCGGGCGGCGGGCGCGGGCAGGCAGAGCAGCAGCGCGAGGAGCGCCGCGGTCAACCGCACTTCTGGCAGCACGTCTGGTTCTCCTGGCCCGGCGTGCCGAAGTCGCCTCCGGGCAGCGGGGCGTTCTGGTCGGTGGCGCACCAGCCCCCGAACGAGTCGTTCAGCACGTGGGTCATGAAGTCCGGGGCGAGGCTGAGCGTCGTCCCGAAGGCGCGGTCGAAGCCCTCCTCCTCGCCAAAGACCACCTCGTCGATCAGGACGCCGCTTGCGATCAGCGCGACCCGGTCCGACGCGGACTCGAACGCGATCGCGTCGCCGTACGCGAAGTCCACCGGAACCCCGCCGTTCGACGCCACGTCCGCGGACCGGCCGAGGACGCGGCGGCCCTCCACCGGCAGCACGAGCGACCCGCCAGGCGCGATGACGACGGACTCGCCCTCGCCTCCCGCCAGCGTCCAGCCCGCGACGTCCACCGGGCACCCGGTCGTGTTGCAGACCTCGACCCACTCGCCCGCCTCGTCGGGCACCGCGCGCGGGGCGTACATGATCTCGCAGACGATCACCGCGCCGACCGCGGGCGGGGCCGCCGGGTCCGGGCAGTCCGGCGCCTCCGCCTCCGGCCCCCCGTCGTCCTGGGGCTCGGAGGCATCCTCGGGTCCGGCCGGGGCGTCGGAGGCGGCGTCGGGGACGTCGAGCGGCAGGAAGGCGTCGTCGGGGTGCGAGGACGGGGCCGCGCAGGCCACCGCGGCGAGCGCAGCGATCAACGCGGGGGGCCGCAAGAAAAAAATCACTCCGCCGCGGGGACGGCGCAGGTCTCGTTGGCCGCGCCGGGGGTGCCGAAGCCGGTCCCCGCGAGCGGCAGCGGCGACGCGTCGGACGTGGCGCACCACGAGCCCGGGAGGTCGTTCGCGATCGCGTCGAGCTTGTCCGCGGACAGGTTCAGGGACCGGTCCTTGGCCTCCGGGAACCCGTGAGACGTGCCGAAGAGGACCTGGTCGATCGCGTTGCCGTTCCAGGTCAGGATGAGCTTCGCCGCCATGTCGTCGAGGCCGAGGGACGACTTGTAGACGAAGTCCGCCTCGAACCCGCCGTTCAGGTCCGGGTCGCCGTTCCGTGCGAGGACCACGTAGCCCTTGCCGCGAATCAGCAGCGCGCCCGCCTTAGGGGCGATCTTCACGACGTGCGTGCCGCCGTCGCCGAGCGTCCAGCCCGCCACGTCGATCGGGTCGTCGGTCGTGTTGTACAGCTCGACGTACTCGCCGCTGGTGACCGGCAGGATCGGGTCGTACATGATCTCGCTGACGATCACGCTGCCCGCGACGTGGCTCTCGGTCAGGCAGGCGGCCGAGCAGCCGTCGCCCGACTCGTTGTCGCCGTCGTCGCACTGCTCCGCGCCTTCGACGAACTTGTTGCCGCAGTCGGGCAGGTCGCACGCGTCGCCGATCTTGTCGCCGTCCTGGTCCTCCTGGCCCGCGTTCTTGACCTCGAGGCAGTTGTCCACCGAGTCGAAGACGAGGTCGCCGTCGAAGTCAGTGCTGAGCTTGCAGTCCGGCTCGCAGCCGTCACCGGGCTTCTGGTTGTCGTCGTCGCACTCCTCGACGCCCTCCTTGGTCCCGTTGCCGCAGCTCGCGGGGTCGCACGCGTCGCCGTGCTTGTCGCCGTCCGCGTCCGCCTGGTCCGGGTTCGGGTCGTCCGGGCAGTTGTCGATCCCGTCCGGCACAGTGTCGCCGTCCTTGTCCGGCGACTTCGCGCAGGTCGGCTCGCAGCCGTCGCCGAGCTTGGTGTTGCCGTCGTCGCACTGCTCCCACGCCTGGGTGCACTTGTCGCCGCAGGACGCGGCGCCGCACGGCGGGTTCGCCGCGCCGGGGGTGCCGAAGTCGCCCTTGCCGAACTTGGTCGTGCCGCGGCACCAGTACTCCGGCGCGTCGTTCCTGGCCGCGTCGTAGCCGCTCGGGTCCAGCACCATCGCCTCGCCCTTCCTGTGCGGCCAGCACTGCGACGACACGTAGGTGACCTCGTCGAGCGTCGTGCCGCCGCAGGTGATGCGGACCAGGTCGCCGGCGTCGGCGAAGGTGATCTTCTGGTAGGAGTAGTCGGGCGCGCGGCCGAAGATCGCCGCGTCCGCGGACTTCGCGAACAGCAGGTAGCCCTTGGCCGGGAGCGGGAGCGGCTCGTCGAACACGAGCACGTGCTCCTCGGTCTTCGCGCCGTAGTTGCTCTGGAGCGACCACGACCCGGTCACGATGATCTCGGAGTCCGTCGGGTTGTGGATCTCCACGTACTCGCTGGAGGTCAGCGGAGAGACCATGATCTCGGTGATCAGGACCTCACCCGCCTTCGGGCAGGTCGGCGGCCACACGATGTCCGGGCCGGGCTCCCCGACCTCGGACGGGGTCTCGGTCGGGACGTCGCCGACGACCTCGACCGCGTCCGGCGCGTCCGTCTTCGCGTCCGGGAACGACACGTCCCCCTTCGCGTCCTGGCCGGCGTCCCCGGCCACGTCTCCGCCGCTGCTCCCGCATGCGAGCGCGAGCGCGGCCACCATCGAAACCCACACGAACGTCGAGTTGCGCATCCTACCCTCCGGGCGCGAGTCCGGGGGATTATAGGCGTTGCGGGGGGTTCGCGGCAACAACGAATTCGGGCCCGGGGGACAGCCCCACCCCGCCCGCTCCGGCCTCGGGCCGCGCACGCACCGGGGGGTCGCGGCGTATCGCGGGACGCTCCCGCGGCGCGGCCCGCCCCACGTGAATTTGGACGGCCGTGCGCGGGCGGGGGTCTCCCGTAAGGGATTGTGCGAGAGGGCTGCGCCGTGCCCGGACCCGGGCACGGGTACGGGTACGGGAGGCCCCTACCCGGCCTTCCGCAACGCAGCCGGAGCCTCCTCGAGCAGCAGAGCACGCAGCATCCGCCTCGCGCGGAACAGCCGGGACATCACGGTGCCGACCGGGATCTTCAGCGCGTCGGCCACCTCCGCGTAGCTGAAGTCCATCGCGTCGGCGAGCAGCAGGACCATCCGGAAGCGCTCGGGCACGGCGTCGAGCGCGGCCGCGACCCGGCCGGACAGGTTCTGGTGCGTGAAGCGGACCGCCGGGTCGGACCAGACCCGCAGCGAGTCCTCGGAGTACAGGCTCCCGTCGAGGAGCCCGATGCCCGCGAGGTCGTTCACGTGCGCCACCACCTGGTTGTGGCGGTAGCGGTTGATGAAGACGTTGACGAGCACGCGGTGGAGGTAGGCGGACAGGTTGCCGCGCGGGTCGATCCGCGGCATCGCCTCCAGCCCGCGCAGAAGCGTCTCCTGGACGAGGTCCTCGGCGTCAGCCTCCGACCGGGACAGCCGGAGCGCCGTCGCGTACAGGCGATCCACGATCGGCGCGGTCATCGCCTCGAAGCTCGCGGGGTCCTCTCCGGAACGGGGCTTGTGCCTGAGCATCTGCCACCTCGGAGCAACGCCGGGTGGGACAGACGGAGGGACGGGAAAAAGGATCTGCGGGTGCCCGCGCGGGTCGTCGGCGCGGACACCCGCACGCCCCGCCCCACCCCACTCCCCCCCCA
This sequence comes from Deltaproteobacteria bacterium, assembly GCA_016875475.1. Lineage (GTDB taxonomy): Bacteria > Myxococcota_A > UBA9042 > DTJE01 > DTJE01 > VGRB01. Next base: position 139 of record VGRB01000294.1, on the reverse strand, counting down.
TTCCACGTCCCGCCCGGTCCATTCCGGGCGTCAGGCAGGAATCTTCGTGAACTCGGCACCTTGACCCCTTTCCTTCCGCGTTCGATACTCGGTTTTGTCGGGGGTTTCAGTCAGGGGTTGGACGGACCCGAGAGCGGGG
>VGRB01000293.1 GCA_016875475.1 Deltaproteobacteria bacterium | reverse complement strand
ATCGGGATCGGGCAGGGGGACTCCGTCCCCCTTACCCCCCCGGGGCGGATGCTCAAGTGTAATTGTCGTCGACGCACGAATGTAGTTGACGCCGGGCACATTCGGCTGTCGTAGGCGTAGGTCATTGTCCCGGCGATCGCGTCGCCCGTTCCCGACCACGTCTCGGAGAGCAGCAGCGGCCCGTCGAAGGCAAACGCAACGGACTGCCGGGTCGTGCCGACCACCGGGACTTCGACGGCGTCGATGCGCCCTTCGGGGCCGGAGGTCACGTCGATCGTGCCCTCGGGCGTCTGGATGCTCCCGAGCTTCCCCGTGATGGAGTCGTAACTCCGGGTGATGACGGACCCGCTCGCCCGGGTCGTGACCGTCGGGAGCCGCAGCGAGTTGTACGCCCACGTCGTGGCGGAGTAGTTCGGAGCCGCGTGGGATTCGAGCAGGTTGACGGGCGTGTACTCGACCTCGTGCGCCGCCTCTCCCGGCGGCGTGATTGCTTCCGTGTTCCCGTTCCGGTCGTGCACGTAGCTCACCAGTCCCCCGTCCTCTCGCGTCACTCGGGTCGCCCAGCCGGACAGGTCGTTGACGCGATCCACGAGGGGGGCCGGCAGCAGGTCGGGGTCGTCGGAGTCGGGGATCTCGCTCTCGAGACCCGCGTACCGGGCCTTCGGGTACCCGTGCTCGTCGTACGTCCACCGCCGCTCGCGGTCCTGTTGGTTCCAGCCGCGCAGCCGGCCCTGCCCGTCGTACGTGCGGTGCGATGTCCACCGCACGGGCATCTCCAAGAAGTGCGTGATCGGGATGCGCCAGACCTCCGCGTTGTTCCCGAAGGCCTGCCAGAGCGCCTGCGCCTCCAGCAGGGTCATGCCGATCTCGGCCCACCCGGAGTCGGCGCCGCTCCCGGTCGCGTCCACGTGCGGCCAGAACTGGAGCGTCTTGACGACCCGCCCGTTGTCGGACGCGATCCACGTGCCCGATGCCTTGTCCACGTAACCGGACGGGACCGCGGACCCGACGGGGAAGTCCGTGAAGTTGTGCACATAGACGTACACCGGCTGGGTGAACCGCACCTCCCCGCCCGCCGGGGCGTCGCACGTGATCTCGACCGCGTAGGTGTACGCCGAATTGGGCGGCAGGGGCAGGGGCAGCGCCTGGCGGCCGATTTCGCCCACCGTGTACTCCCGGATCCCGAACCCGGTCAGGCCGGGCTGCGGGATGACGATGTCCGGGTGATCCCTGAGCCGCAGGTTCGCGGTCACGCCCGGCGGGAAGAACACGAACGCCTGCCGCGTCCCGTCTCCGTCCGTCTGCTGCAAGCCTTTCCTGACGGTCCAGTTCGTCGTGGAGAACGACACCGTCGCGCCCGCCTGGCCGTCCTGCATCATGGCCGGGGTTTCCGGAGTCGCGACCACGTCCTCGACCCAACCCCAGTCCCGCGGGCGAGGCGAGACGCGCCGCTGGACCGGCAGGTACCCGTCCTTCTCGTAGTGCAGGAGCAGATCCTCTCCGGCGTTCACGACCATCACGAATCGCCCGTCCGGGCCGGTCCGGGTGGAGCCGTACCCTGGTCGATTCTCGACGGTAACTTCCACGTCCGCCAGGGGCTCCCGGTCCTCCATCGTATGGAACGAGCCGGCCTTGTACGCCACGCCCTGGAGGATCGCGACCCGGTCGTCGTCGATCGTGCCTTCCGGCACGCCCACCTGGATGCCTCCCGGGGATGCCGACCCTCGCGCCGCAAGTGCACTTCAATACCCGTCCCGGAGCGTAGGCCGCTCCTGCCCCCCGTGTCAAGCACTTTCGTGTGCTGCATCCATCATGATGCTAGGTGTCGGTATCTGCTTGCTTTTCGCGGGCGGAGCGCACGACGGACACAGCCGCGAGCACGGTCCCGGCAAGCGCCAGCGCGAGCGAGACGATCTGTGCGTCCCGGAGCCCGAGCCAGCGGTCCGGACGGCCCTCGGGGCGGCGCAGGAACTCGACGGCGAACCGAAGCAGCCCGGATGCCGCCAGGTACATCGAGGCCGTGATGCCAGGGACCCGCAGCCGCGTCCTCGCCGCCCGGAGCGCGGCGAACAGGAGGAGGCTCGCGGCGGCCTCGTAGAGCGGGGTGGGGTGCACCAGGGCGACCGTCGGCACCACGCCGTCCGGGAAGGACATGCAGAAGCCGGGTCGGGACCTGCCTGCGGGGACGACGCGGGACGAGCAGCCGGCGGCGGCGGGCGGGCGCGGTGCGTCCGCCCGTCGTCGCCGTCGACCGCCCGCCGCGCAGCGTTCTGGCGGCGGGGAGGGTAACGCGGTAGAATCGCGCGGGTCGCGCTTTTGGAGGACCGCAGATGGTTCGCGCTACGAGGATCGCGTTCGGGCTCGCGGCGGCGCTCGCGCTCGCCTGCGGGGGGACCGAGGGGCAGACGCAGTGGCCCGACGTGGTCGAGGCGGGTCCGGACCAGGTGCAGGTCCCGGACACCTGCGACTGCTCGGCGGACAAGGACTGCGTCGGCAAGGTGACCGTGGACGCCTGCACGTTCGCGAAGTGCGAGCAGTGCGCGTGCGTGGCGAAGGCGAAGGCGGCCGGCACGACCTGCGACGACAAGAACGCGGAAACGGTCAAGGACGTGTGCGACGACAAGGGCAAGTGCGCGGGGCACGTGCCCGTGCCGGGCGACAAGAAGTGCGAGGGGCCGGTCGAGAACTGCGACACGAGCCCGGACGACTGCGCGTGCGCGAGCAACCGGATCTGCAACGCGGGCAAGTGCATCCCGAAGCCCGTGTGCGGGAACGCGAAGTGCGAGCCGACCGAGAACTGCGACAACTGCCTGAAGGACTGCGGGTGCGGCACGGGCAAGCACTGCTCCGCCGCGGACAGGAAGTGCGTGGCGTGCGCGGACTGGTGCAAGGCCGAGGCCCGCGAGTGCGGCGAGGACGCCGGCTGCAAGTGCGGCACGTGCCAGACCGGCTACCAGTGCGACATGGTGGGCTCCTGCTACAAGTCCCCGAACTGCAACAACGCGAAGTGCGACGAGGGCGAGGACTGCCTCTCCTGCCCGACCGACTGCACCTGCCCCGCGGGCAAGGGCTGCCAGAAGGACCAGGTCACGAACAAGGGCGTCTGCGCGGACTGCGCCGGGATCTGCGCGGCCGTCGGCATGCAGTGCGGCGTGATCGGGAGCTGCACCTGCGGCCCGTGCGAGGACGGCTACAAGTGCAAGGCGAACAAGTGCATGGCGGACTGCGACTGGCTCTGCTACGGCAAGGTCTGCGGCCAGTTCGACGGCTGCAAGTGCGGCGACAACGAGGGCGCGTGCCCCGACGGCGAGGATTGCGTGAAGGGCGCCTGTCTGAAGGGCTGCGGCACCCTCTGCGAGGGCAAGGAGTGCGGCTGGGGCGAGGACTGCTTCTGCGACTTCTGCATCGGGACCGACGCGTGCCACCAGAACACCTGCGGCCCGGGCGCGACCGAGCCGGACGCGAACGAGCCGAACGACACGCCCGAGACCGCGAAGGACCTCGGCGACGTCACGGACGACGACGCCACGTCCGCTCGCGAGGAGAAGGGCAACATCCACGACGGCGACGATTTCGACTGGTTCACGCTGCACGTCGCGGACACCGGCATGTTCAACTTCCTGGCGCCGGTGATCGACCTGACCGGTCTCGCCGAGGACAAGGACCTCGTCCTGGTCGTCTGCTACAAGTGCGACAAGGGCAACCTCGCCGGCGCCGAGCTGCTGCCGTCCGACAGCGTCTACGAGATCGACACGTTCGTCGCGGGCGCCCGCTGCTTCGAGACGTTCAACTGGTGGGGCGAGTCCGACCACATCGAGATGCGCCCCGTCTGCGCCAGCGGCGGGCAGGATGATTCGGGTACCATCTGGGTGGGGGTGTACCCTTACGAGTACTACGACTCTGGATCGGCGTACACGCTCAACCTGCACATGTAGAAGTGTGTAGGGCCCGTCGTCTCGCTGCGCCCCCCTCGCCTGTCCCCCCCCGCGCCGCCCCGCCGACTTCCATTCACGCGTGTAGAAGACCGCGCCCCGCGAAGACGTCACCCCCCGGCACGGGCGCGGAGGGGCGCGGTCTTCGGCCAGGAAGTCGGCGGGGCCCCGGCGGCGCGGGCAAGTCGAGGAAAGAATAGCGGAACCACGGGCCCTATACACTTCACTTGAACGTGATCGAGTCCACCACGATGACGGTGTCGTAGATGGAATCACCCTTGTCGGTAGCGAAGAACGACAACGTGACGGGACCCTTCCCGGCGAACCCGCTGATGTCGACCTTGGCTTTCTGCCACTTGGGGACCATGTGGGTGTCGCCCTGGTCGAACTGGACGTCGGACGGGACGAGCCCGACGCACTGGGCCTTCGCGCAGCAGCCGGAGCAGTCGTCGGGGTCGCACAGGTCGTCGATCGCGACGTCCACGATCTGCATCTCCTGGCCGCCCGGCGTGTACATGCGCGCCTGGAACGTGTCCTGGTACGTGGACCCGCAGAACTCGTGGAACTCCTCGGAGTAGTACTTCCAGTAGAACGACAGGCCGTAGGTGTCCGAGGGGATGCAGAAGGTCTGCTCGATCGACCCGGTCTGCACGGTGAACCCGAGCCCGGTCGAGATGATCCCCATGAACTTGCCGGACACGGGCTTGGTCGCCCCGAGCTTCGAGATGACGCGCCCGTCGCCGTCCGCGGTCCAGGCGGTCAGGTCGCCGCGCTCGAACCCCTGGTTCACGATGTGCGACGCGGTCAGCGACAGCTCGCTCGCCCCGATCAGGACGAAACCGGCGCCTGCCAGGTCCGGGTCCTCGGTCGCCTCGGGCACCGCGGATCCGGTGAGGCGCTCCTGGTCGATCAGCGCGGCGAAGAACTCCCGGCCCGCCTGCCCGGCGAACGCGGACGAGACGTAGTCGGTGTAGGCCGCGATCGCCCGGGCGCCGGCGGCCAGGAACGCCCCCGCGAGCGACCCGTTGTACGCGGTGCGGCAGGCGCCGAGATAGACGAGGCTGTCCGGCATCGACGACCTGCCGTAGCGCTCCACGAACGCCGGGAGCACCACGAGGTTGCCGTTCCCGAGCGCGACGCGCCCGCGCTTCAGGTCGGCCTGGGTGCGGTCCACGCACACGCCGGACAGGTAGGTGTCCTGGGCCTCGGTGATGACGCACTCGGTCCCGGCCGGGCAGCTCTCCGGGCCGGAGCACGACTTCGCGGACGCGAGCAGCTGGCCGCACGCGAACGAGTCGCCGATGAAGAGCCCCTCCTGCGAGCCCTTGTGGCTCCAGCCGAGCGCCTCCTTCTCGATCGCCGGCATGCTCCCGAAGAACGTGTCGCCGTGCGTCGCGATCGCGAGCACGCCCGCGAGCATCCCGTCGCGCATGCGGGCCAGCGTCGACTGCGCGCCGAGGTGCGGCCCGGACACGTCGTAGGTGGGGCACTCCTTGGCCTTCATCATGGCCGCGATGCCCGTGGTCTCGTCGTTCGCGCCGAACTCGGAGGCGAACGGCGCGAGGACCACGGTCTTCTTGCTCGCGATCTCCTGCTGCCCGAGCACGGCCGCGCCCGTGACCGCGCCCGCGCCCGCCCGGAGCCCCGCCGGGGCCAGCGACAGCGCGCCGAGCACGCCCGACTTGTACCGCGCCCACACGCCGTAGCCGTCCTCCTCGCGCCCCGCCTCGGACACCGCCGCGCTGCCCTTCAGGTAGTCCCGGACCGCGTCCCGGGCCGCCTCCTCGCCTGCGCCCTTCTTCTCCAGCCACAGTTCCCACGCGGCCTTCTGGGTCGCGACCGCGGCCTGGCAGTCGGACTGGGTCAGGTGGACCACGCACTCGATGGCGATCGGCGCGGAGTACGCGACGTAGCTCGACACGCCCGTCTTGACCGGGATGCCGACGCGGTGCCACGACGGCCCCTCGGCCGTGCACTTCACCTTGCCGCGCCACGTGTAGATGCCGTCCTTCGCGACCTCGTCGCCGCTCGACCACACGTCGCCGTCGTCCACCATGCTGCCGACGGTCTTCACCGGCTGGAAGTCCCCGGCGTCCGCCTGGTGCAGGTTGACGTCCAGGTCCCCGGAGTCGCCCATGTCCCCGACCCGGATGGTGAACACCACGTCGGTCGGCTCGTTCACGAACACCACGTCGGGTCGCGCGCGCGGCTGCCCGTTCGACAGGAAGCCCGGCGTGTAGGTCACGAGGATCCAGTCGGTCGCGGTGCGCTCGCCCTTTCTGGCCGTGACCCGGATGACGTTGTCCCCGGGCTCGAGCGGGATTGCGTCGGACAGCCAGAACCGCTCCGGGACGATCCCGCCCGTGAGGGGCGCGTCCTTGCCGTCCACCGACCACGTGATCTCGTCGGCCGAGCCGAACAGGAAGCCGGTCAGCCCGATTAGCGAGCCGCCCGAGGTAGCGAAGTGGTCGCTCGACGGCTTCACGATCTTCACGAACAGCTCCGGCGAGTCGAAGAACGGCGACTCCTCGCCGCCCGCGTCGCCGGCCGCGTCCGGGTCGTCCGCGTCGCCCTGGCCCTGGTCGCCGGCGAGGTCGTGCCCCGCGTCGCCGCCGGGGCCGGCCTCGTTGCCGCCGCCCGCCACCTCGCCTCCCGCCGCGTCGTCTGACAGAGCCGCGTCCCCGACCGCCTCGACCGCGTCCGGCGAGCCCTCGTCGCCGGTCCCGCCGAAATCCACCGACGGGTCGGAGCCGTCGGCCCCCGGCCCCCCGCACGCCTGGAGCAGGAGTGCGGCCGCGATCCCCAAGCCGGCCAGGGCGATGCGCATGTCGTTCCCTCCGCGAACCGACGGTTCCGGGTGCCTCACCATCGGCGGGGTATTATAGCCGAACCGGTCTCGGTCACCGCCCGTCCGGTCGTGTCCGGGCGCACGACGCGCTTTTGAGGGAGGTTGACGAGGAAGAGTGGGCGCGATACCATCTGACAGCGGTTACCGCTGGCAGATGGAGGTGCCCGTGCCCAACTCGACGGACCGAGTCAA
>VGRB01000292.1 GCA_016875475.1 Deltaproteobacteria bacterium | reverse complement strand
GCGCCGTCGTCGAGTTGTGCGGTGACGGGCTTGACCGTCATCAGGTAGTCGTACACCTCGGCCTCCTGCCCCGCGCTCGGGACAGTCGAGGTGCCGGTGCCGTCGTCCACCACGAACCGGACGTGGACCTCGGGCAGCGCGATCGTCGGGTCGTCGCCGTGGCCGAACACCCACGCCTCGGTCACGTCCACGCCCGGGGTCTCCTTCGCCCAGGCGACGTAATCGGCCTTCGCTCCACCCTGCGGCGGGTTGCGGAGGTGCGCGAGGATCTCCTGCCGGTACTCGTCGTCCGTCTGCTGGTCAGTGCCGAGCGTCAGGCCGGGCAGCGCGACGTTCGCGGACGCGGACACGCCGACGCCCGGGACCGACACGGTCAGCGCGGTCCCGGCCGCGCAGTTGTACGTCGAGCCGACCGCGTTCGCGGTGATCGCCACGGCGCGGTATCCGGTGCCCTGCCATGTCACGGCCGCGTCGGTGACGTAGATCAGGCCGTCGTGCCGCACGAGTTGCGACGCGGCGAGCTGGGTCGAGCCGCTGACCGCGTACAGGACCGCGATGCCGGTCGCTTTGGCCGCCCCGGTGCCGCCCGTGCAGCCGTCCGCAGACAGGACCGTCGCCGTGGCCGAGAAGCCCGCGGGCGGGGACGCCAGGGTCAGTTCTGCGCCGCCGTCCACGTTCGACGCGCTGCCCGCCGCCGAGGCCGTCAGCGGGACGTACACGGCCGTCGTCGCGGCCGGGATCTGGACGGCGATGTCGGTCGTGTAGGCGTGCCCGTCCTCGCTCGTCATCACGGAGGCCGCGGGCAGGGTGTCGAGCGCGACGCCGGTCACGAGCGCGAAGCCCTCGGCCGGGGTCGCGGCGCCCCGGGTGATGCCGTGGGTCGAGCCGTGGTCGTCGAGGTAGGCGTCCGTCGCGGTCTTCGGCGTGATCTGGCCCGCGAGGTAGCCGAGGAACCCGTGGACGTCCGAGACCGCCCCGGCGAGCGTGCGCGCGAGCGTCCAGGGCAGCGAGTACCGGACGCGGACGAGGGTGTCCTGCATGCGGGTCGCGATGTCGTCGCCGATGCGGGTGATCAGTTCGGACAGGGTCGGGGTATCCCACGCCATCGGTCAGTCCTCCCACAGCTCCGGCCACAGGATCCGCACGCCGGTCCCGTCGCCGCGCACGATCACGATCTGCCCCTCGAGGCGCCGCTCCTGCCCGCTGCCCGTCACCTCGGCGGTCGCGGTCACGGACTCGGCGAGGCCGTCCGTCACGAGCCACGCGAGCGACTCCTCGGCGTAGGCCCGCGCACGCGCCGCCGTGTCGTCGTTGACCGCGGCGCCCGCGAGCAGCCAGAGCCGCGAACCGATGCGCGAGCCGTCGTCGGTCGGCTGCCGGTCGGCCCACCAGCCGCGACGGTCGGGCGGGTCGCCGCCGGCGGGCAGCACGTCCGAGTCCTGCGCCTCGCGGTCGGTGCCGAGCGACGTGATCGCGAGGCAGGCGAGCGTCACGAGCGGGTCGGACGGGTCGGCCGGGAGCGGATCCCAGGGGTCCACGCCCGGGAGCGGGGCGCCGCCCGGGACCGAGAAGACGTACACGGACGACGGCGATGTCGAACCCGCGGCCGACGTCGAGTAGTAGAGCGCGACGAAGGTCGCGGTCCGGTGCGCGCCGTCGATCACGGTCCCGCCGAGGTCTTGGCAGTCGGCGGGCGCGGTCACGGTGTACGTCGCGCCCGGGATCAGCGCCCCGGCCACGGTCAGCGTGCAGGTCGCGCCGACCGGCGATGCCGCGGTCACGGTCGCGGACGGAAGCCCGCCGCCGGGCACGACCGTCCACGCGGACGCGGTCGCGATGCTGCCCGCGGCCGGGTTCATCGCCTCGCTGAACACGACCGGGATCGTGAACGCGGCCGAGTGCGAGGCCGACGACACCTGCGGGACCGCGTCCGCGACCTCGAACGCGCCCATCGATGTGCCGAGCGGCTGCGGGCTCACGGTGCCATCGGGGTCGGGGGTCATCCCCGAGTCCATGCCCGTCCACTTGCACGGCGACGCGGCCAGGAGTCGGACGTTGTTCGCGGACAGGTCCGTGTACAGCGGGTCGGCGTCGATGCAGCCCGCGCCCGCGGCGGCGGTCCCGGCGTAGTCGGTGCCCGCGGCGCCGAACACGTCCGACTCGACCAGCGTGATCCCGGTCGCGTGGCCCGATTCCACGCGGGTGGCGAAGTCGGTGATCACGAGGTTCTCGAACCGCGAGCCGCCGGGGACGGCGTAGGCGCCGAGGTACAGTCCCTTGAGCGTCCGCGCGTCCGCGTCGCCGGCGGCGAGGGTGCAGTTCAGGAGGTCGATGCGCCGCAGGCCGTCGACGCCCGAGGACAGCAGCCAGAGCGCCTCCTGCTGCCGGGCGGCGGCGGCAACCAGCCGGGACCGCGACACGAGCGCGGCGCGGCCGAGCCGGTGCGTCATGTGGTTCCAGAACAGCGGGTTGTTGCCCGAGAGCCACAGCCGGAACCACGCGGGCGCGACCATCTCGGCGCGGTCGAGCGTGCCGCCCCAGTACAGGCACCGGAACGCGGCGTCCTGGTAGGAGCCGTCGAGGTCCGTGCCGACGAACGTCTTGAGGTCGTTGCACAGCACCAGGTAGCCGAGGTTGTCGTCGTAGCTGCCGCAGTTCGCGATCGTGATCGTGTTCGTTTCCTGCGTGCCGCTCGCGCAGTTGAGCCCGGCGCCGAGGTACTGCCACCAGTTGACCCCGGCGTACACGCCCGGCCACTGCGTCCCGCGGAACGTCAGGTTGCGGAGCGTGATCCCGATGTTGTTCGCGGTCAGCCGGACGCACGACCCCTGCTGGATCGCGACCGTGCCCGCGTAGGTGTTCCAGAGGGTGAGGCGCGATGCCGAGGAGGCGCCCTGGATCGTGGCGCCCGCGACGCTGACATGGATCACGTCCTGACCGGAGCCGCCCCCCTTGACGGTCGGCGTCTGCCCGGCCGCGGCGCGGAGCGTGATCGCCTTGCTGATCGTCGGGGTCTCGTTGTAGGTGTCCGAATCCTGGATCTCGAGGACGTGCCCGGCGAGCGTACCGGCGGCGGCGTGCGCGAGCGTGATCGTCGCGTAGTGGATGCCGGTCGTGGTGTTCAGAACGTCAGCCATCGCTACCTCACGGCGCCAGCGTCTTTCCCGTGACCATACCGTCCTTGAGCGTCAGGGAGATTACGGTCCCGGGCACGCCCTCGTTATGGAACGTCACCGTGCCGGTCAGGCCCGTACCGCCCGGCCCGATGGTCCCGAGCGAAGTCACAACCCCGTCCACGACCGTGATGTTGCTCGGCTGCCCGGCGCCGGTCGCACCGTTGCCCGCGTGGACCGTCGTGCCGGACAGCGAGCCGGTGACGGCCGTATCGGTGTTGATCGCCACGCCCGCGGCTTTCAGGTCGATCCGGTGCCCGTGCCCGTCGTACAGCGTCACGTCCCCGGCCGCGAGGCCGGTCGGTCGCTCGCTCCGGTCCCATGCCGCGAGCGCGACCGAGTGCGACGTACCGGCCACGCGCGCGATGATCGCCTCGCCCCCGACCGCGGGTCTGCCCGTCAGCCCGAACGGCTCGACGTGCTCGCACTCGGTCAGGTCGCCGTCGAGGGTCGCGACCCGGACGCTCCGCAGCGCGGTCGTGTCGTCGATCAGTGTGATCTCGCCGCGCAGGATCAGCCCCTGCACGATGCGGGTCAGGCTGGCAGACGGGCCCGACACGTCAGTCCTCCTCCGGAGTCCAGTCAGGGAGCCACGAGGCGCCGTTCGACTTGGTCGCCTTCGCCTTGCGGTTGCGGGCCTGCTCGCGGTCGCGCTTCGTCGGCGGCTCCGGGTCGTACCCGGACGCGGGCGCGAGCACCTGCTCGACCCGCTCGCCATCCTGCTTGTCGAGCGAGAACGCGGTCGAGACCACGAGCAGGTCGCCGTCGAGGCCCGCGCGCGGCCAGTTCACGCGCCGGAGCACGTTCGGCTCCTTGAGCGTCCCGTCCGCGTACCGCCAGCCGCGTTCGGTCACGGTCAGGGTCGTCGCGCGGCCGGCACGGGATGCCGCCTCCCACCGGGCGCGGCGCAGGCAGGCAGCGTCGTCCACCTCGCCCTCGGCGCGGACGAGCAGCGGTTCGCGGTCGGTCGTCCAGTAGTCGTAGGCGGTCGCCTTGCACGCGGCCACGGCGGCGGCGTACTGCGCGTCCGTGCCCCGGCGCTGGCCGACGCACTTGTACTCGGTGTACCGGTCGGCGCTGCTGACCGCGTACCGCCAGGACGTGACCGCGGCCGACCCGTACACGAGGTCGTCGCCGCGGCCCTGCCCGGCGCGGACGAGGAGCAGGTCGCCGTCCCCGGTGTCGGACACGAGCACGCCCCACTCGCGGGCGAGGCGCTCGATGACCTCGAACGGCGGCTCGCCTGCCTGGATGCGGATCCGGTCGATGACCTCGCCGTCGCCGACGAGGGACACGACGCCGACCCCGAACGGCTGCGCGAGGTCGGCCGCGAGGTCGTAGTGCGTGATGCGCCGGGCCTCGCATGTCGGGTGCAGGTGCGAGCACTTGATCAGGCGCAGCGTCTTGGACCGGCCGCCGAGCGACAGCCCGAGCGAGGTCGCGGTCTCGTCGATGCCGTGCGACTCGACGTACCCGGTCACGAGCGGGTCGTCGCCCGCGAGCAGTTGCACGGCGGTCCCGGGCGCGGCGGCGAACGTGCCCGCGTCGTCGGGCGCGAGCGTCGTCGGGGTCACGGACCACGACCGGGCGGCGGCGGTGATCGACGCCTCGACGGTGACGGACGTCCAGCCCGTCCACCGCTTGCCGCCCAGGATGAGGGTCACGTCCTCCACGGCTACTCCGTCAGCACGAGCAGTTGCGCGCCCGCGGCCACGAAGCCGGGGTGCTGGATCCGGTTGCGGTCCTCGATCTCGCCCGCGCGCCGACCGTCGCGGTACAGCAACTGCGCGATCTCGGCGGTGCTGGACGTGGTCGTCGGCGCGAACGTCTTGAGGCGCGGCAGCGTCTGCGCGACCACGAGGACCGACTGCACGAGCGAGCCGCGGACGTCGATCAGGCCCGCGAGCGCGGACGGGAACATGAGCGGCTCGGCCTCGATCATGTCGTCGGACGCAGCGTTGACCGCGGCCAGGGCGTCGTCGTAAGCCGCGTACTCGGTCGCGGCGGCGGCATTCGCGAGTCCCCCGAGCGCGGACGCCCAGAGGTAGCAGTCGATGGCGTAGGCGTTCAGGGCGGCTTGCTGTTCGGCGTCCGTGCCCGAATCCGCGGTGTCGTCCTTGGCTGCGGCCGAGGTCGCGGCCGACCCGCCGAACAGGTCCGCGAGGGCGCGCAGGGTGTCGAAGTCGGTCAAGGACGCGAACACGGCGTCCCACTTCGCGCGCAGGTTCGCGGGCGAGCGGATCAGCGCGGTGATCGTCGCGTCCAGTTCGTGCAGCGCCGCGAGCGTGTCGCCGACCTGATCGGACGGACCGAGCCGCTCCACGAGGGCGGTCACGGACTCGGTCGCCTCGGTCGCCTTGTCGGCGGCGTCCTCGACCACGGACGCGACCTCGTCGGCCGCGGACCACGCGTCGTCGAAGGCGTCCGCGACCGCGCCGAGGAGCTCCTCGACGGCGGATCCGACCGACGACACGGGGTCGGGCGTGGACGTCAGCGCGGGCGCCTCGCCGACCTCGGTCAGCGTCAGGTTGACGACCGCCTCGCCGACCGCGACGACGGTGTACGACGGCGGCTCGGTCGGGACCGCGAGACACCGCCACCCCTCCGGGTGCCGGAACTCGCCCGGCTTCGCGGACATGCAAGCGGCGAGCAGCGCGGAATAGTCCGCGAGCCACGACTCGCCCGTGAACACGGCCTCGATCTGGTAGGTGTTCGGGGCGTTGCCGAGTGCGTCTGCGGTCACGTCGTCGCGGCCGGGGTACTCGTTGACCTGCCACCGCTGACCGGACGCGCCGCCGATGCCCCGGCCGCGGAACCGGACGCCGTGGAACGAGCCTTCGCGCAGGTCGGTCGGCTTCATGGCGCACCTGTTGCCATGCGGGAGTCTCCGCGGTTGACGTTGACCTGCGCTGCTGCCGGGGCTCCGTTGGTCGTCACGCTGTCAACGACCATGCCCGGCGGCGCATTGTTGAACGTAACCACGGTTTCGACGCGCGTCCCGTGCTCGGCGATGGCGCGGAGGCGGTCGATCCCGCCGAGAATCGCCTTGTCGCCGAGGATGGCGTCGGTCACGGCCCACTGCTTGCCCGCGCCGAACCGTTCCTCGGCCATGCGACGAAGTTGGGGCGCCAACTCCTGCGAGATTGCGAGCCCTGCGCCTGCGGCCGGTAGCACACGAATGAGGTTCCCGAAGCCCTGCCACTTGCCGGTCGGCGCGGGCGGGCCGCCGCCCGGGACGGGGATTGGGGCGTTCGACGTGGGCGCCCCGGGCGTGCCGAAGCCGGGCATCCCCTGCCAGATCCGCTTCAGCTTTTCGGCCGCTTCGATTGCCGAGGTGAACCCGCCGACGAGTTTGCCCGCGACCCATGTGATCGCGAGCGTCTTGACGGCCGCGATCACGAGGTCGATGTTCTCTCCGATCGTCGTGACGGCGCGGGCGGCGAGGTCGAAGCCGTCCACGAACACGCGGCGGATTTCGTTCTCGTGCGCCACGAACCAGTCGCCGATTTTCGTCAAGTACTCGCCGACCTTACGAAGCGCGGCCTCGACCTTGGTCGCGATCAACTCACGGTTCGCAACGATCCATTCGGTGATGCCCTTCGCGCCCTTGTCCATGTCGGGCACGAAACGGCGGATGATCGAATTCGCGACGCCGACGAGCGAGAGTTTCATCCGGTCAAGGTTGTCCCCGAACGCTTCGGCTGCATCGATGTCCTCTTTTGACAGCACGATCCCGAGCAGTCGCGCCTCCTCGCGCAACTTCGCGAGCGACGCCGAGCCTTCGACCGCGAGCCGGATCATGGA
>VGRB01000291.1 GCA_016875475.1 Deltaproteobacteria bacterium | reverse complement strand
CGGTGGGCGCTGGCCGCCCTGCACCGCTGGCTGATCAAGGGCCACAGCCTCGGCGCCGCCCCGGCTCCCGCGGCCCCGCCGCCCGCGCCCGTCGTCCCGCCGCCGCGCCGTCTTGCGGACGAACAACAGCTTTCCTCGCCAAATTGGCCGCACAATGACCGCGAGGCCGTCCGCGCGAAACCCTCGGGCGGCCCCGTGAGGCCCTACGGGGGCAGGCTGAGTGGCAGACCCTACCGCTGACGACGTGGACAAGGCCGAGGCGCAGGACCTCCAGGGCGTGACCTCGGTCCGGCACGGCGACAAGGGTGTGACCTACGATGCCGACGCCCGGCGGCAAGCGATCGCCCGCAACAAGGCCCGGCTCAACAAGCGCCCGCACGTCGGCTTCGTCCGCTGCGGCAAGGGGTATTGAGTGGCCGACGACCCGATCGGAGTCGCCCGCGAGGTCGGCGGCCTGCTCGCCCGCGAGGCCCGCGCCGCCTACCGCGACCTGTCGAGCCGTGTCCGCAACGCCGGGGCCGAGGCCATGCGATCCCTGCGCGGCGATCGCATCCGCAGCTATGAGGCCGCCTCGCTCGGTCGCCGCATGTCCGGCATCCGGGCGCGGGCGACCGACGCCGACGCCGAGATCGCGGCGGCCGGGCCCTACCCCCGGGACCGCGCACGCTACTTCGACCGGAACAGCCCGCACGCCCACCGGATCATCGTCGAGTTCGCGTCCGATCTCGTGAGCGACGGGATCTTCCCGGAGCCGATGACCGGCGCGGACAAGACGGACCGGCAGTGGCTCGAGTGCTGGGAGGACTTCGCGCATAACTGCGACTCGCTGACCCAGGGCACGATCTACGGGTTGCAGTTCCAGTGGGCCGCGGCGCTCTGTCGCGACGGGGGCTACCTCGTCCGCCGCCGCTGGCGCCGCCCCGAGGACGGCCTGCCGATCCCGCTGCAAGTCCAGGGGCTCGAGATCGACCACCTCGACACGACCAAGGACGGCGGGCGCGGGCACTGGGGCGCGACGAATCGCATCGTCGGCGGCGTCGAGTTGACGCCGTTCGACCGGCGGGCGGGCTATCACCTGTTCCGCGACCACCCCGGCGCCGCGTCCCGCGGGCTCGCTGGGATCACCTACGCCCCGGGCGAGTCCGTGCCGGTGCCGGCCGACGAGATCCTGCACGTGTACGGCTACACGACCGGGCGCATCGGGCAGGTCCAGGGGATGACCTGGCTGCACGCCGTGCTCGCCCGTCTGTGGGACTTCGACGGCTGGGTGGACGCGACGATGCTCGCCCGCCGCATCGCGGCCTCGCCCGCCATGTGGGTCGAGGACGGCGACCCCGACTGCGCCCCGGACGGCGTGGACGGCGTCGGCCCGGTCGGGATCGCGGACCAGCAGGGCAAGGTCGTGGACGGCCACGGCTACCCGATCGAGTCGGTCGAGCCCGGCATCGTCGGGTACCTGCCGGGCGGAAAGCGGGTCAAGCCCGCGTCGCAGCCGAGCGTCCCGGACCACGAGACCGCGACCCGCGTGACCTTGCGGGAGATCATGGCCGGCGCCCTGACCCCCTACGAGTCCGGGACCGGCGACTTGTCGCAGGTCAGCTTCATTTCCGGGCGCATGGGCTACCTGTCGCGCAATCGGCTGGTCGACGCGATCCGCGAGCAGGTCTTCGTGCCGCTGACCCTCCGGCCGCTCGCCTCCTGGGTCACGGACGCCGCAGTCCTCCGGGGCCGCCTCCCGGCCCGCAAGGGCGGCTGGCCGGTCAACTGGCCCGCGCCGCGCCGCGAGGAGGCCGACGAGCTGACCCGGATCAAGACCGTGGCCGCGAAGGTGCGCTCCGGGCTGAAGACGCCGCAGCAGGCGCTGTCCGAGGAAGGGATCCCGCTCGACAAGTTCCTCGCGGACTGGAAGGCATGGCGGCAACTCACGCAAGACCTCGGATTGACGTTCGACAGCGACCCCAACTCCACGACTGGCGCGGGCGTGTGGCAGCAGGGCACGCAGGGCGGAAACAACGAACAACAGCTTTCGCGAAAAAAGTCGGGCAACAATGACGCGGGAGGTACGAACGGCTGATGCCGACGCCGGACGACATCCGCACCCGGGCCGCAAGCGCGACGCTGATGCCCTCCACCTGGGACGAGAAGACCCGCACCCTCGACGTCGTGATCTCCACGGGCGCGGTCGGCATCCAGCGTGACCTCGACAGCGGCGAGCGGTACGAAGAGGCCCTGTCGGTCGAGGCCGGAGCGGTTGACACGACGCGCCTGGACGCCGGGGCCGTGCCCGTCCTGACCGACCACGGCGACCCGACGATGCTCGGCATGGGTCGCCCGAAGCCGTCCGTCCGCTCGACCATCGGCCGCGCGGTCGAGGGTTCGCTGCGCTACGAGCAGGACCAGGTCGGCGTGAGCGTCCGCCTGACCACGGCCGACGACGCGAAGCCCGCGCTTCAGCGCATCCTCGACGGCACGCTCCGCACCGTGAGCATCGGCTACAAGCCGCTCGAAGTCCGCGAGGAGGCCGCCGGGCCGAACGGGCTCCGGCGCGAGACCGTGACCCGGTATATGCTCGCGGAGATTTCGTTCACCCCGATCCCGATGGACCCGGGCGCTCGCGCCCGCTCGATGGAGGATCCCATGCCCGCCCCCGCCGACCCGACGACGACCCGGACCGATCCCGCGCCCGCCGCCCCGGTGGACGTGACCGCCGTGACCCGCGAGGCGCGGGCCGCCGAGCGCCGCACGCAGGGCACGATCCGCGACCTCGCCCAGCGGGCGGGCGTGGACCTCGCCGAGACGAACACGGCGCCCGTCGCCGTCGCCGTCCGCGCGGCCCTGAACGACGAGGTGGCCGAGCCCGACCAGCGCGTCCAGCGCGTGCGCGACGCCCTGCTCGGCGACCTGATCGACCGGCAGCGGGACAACCAGATCCGCGGGGGCCGCGTCGAGGTCGTCGCCGACGAGATCGACAAGCGCAACCGCGCGATCGAGGACGCGCTGTGCCACCGGTACGGCCTGATCGCGGACCTGCCGGAGCCCGCGCGCCGGTTCCGCGGCGAGACGATCCAGGACATCGTCAAGGCGTCGCTCGGCCCGGACCGCTGCCGCGGCCTGATGCCGGACGAGACCGCCCGGCTGTTCATCCGGTCGGCCATGTCCACCGCGGACCTCCCCAACGTGTTCGCGAACCTCGCGAACAAGAGCATGGTCGCGGAGCGGGCGCTGCTCGAGGAGTACAACTGGTACACCAAGCTCTTCGGCCGCCGGGACTTCGTCGACTACAAGGTCCGGACCTACGTGGACGTGTCCGGCCTCGGCACCTTGCCGCTCGTCAAGGAGGGCGCCGAGTACACCCGGGCCTTCGTCGGCGACGCGAAGGAGGAGTCGTACTGCCTGAAGTACGGCAAGGAGATCGCGATCACCGAGGAGATGCTCGTCAACAACGACATCGGCGACTTCCTGCGCGCGGCCCGCCGGTTCCTGCGCGCGGCGGTCCTGACCGAGTCGTCCCTGGCCGCGCTCGCGATCAGCGCGAACCCGACCATGGGCGACGGCAAGGTGCTGTTCCTCGCCGCGGCGTGGCCGGCCGGCCACCAGAACCTGTCCGTGAGCGGGGGCGCCCCGAACCCGACCCGCATCGCCGAACTGGACGCCTTCTGCCGCAACCAGATCGACCTGAAGCGCAAGGCGTCGGACCCGTCCGTGGGCGTCGGGCAGCCGATGCGGTTCTACCTCGGCGGGCCGCACTGGCGGACCGTGCTGGAGCAGTACTACTCCCCGGCCTACGTGCCGGACAACACGGACCCGACGACGATCCCGATCGTGGACCTGCCGAAGCCGAACCGGCTGTACGTGCCGCACTTCACCGGGACCGCCTACTACGGCTGCACCGGCGACACGACCGCGGCCGAGTTCGGGTACCTCCAGGGCACGAACGGCCCGCGCGTGACCGAGTACCCCGAGCCGCGCACGGACTCGCTGGTCTACCACGGCAAGGACGTGTTCGGGGTCAAGTGGCTCGACCCGCGCGCCATCGCGATGAACCCCGGGGCGTAGGCCGCGGGGAGGAGTGGACTCGCGCCCCGGCCCTGAGCCGCGGCGTTGACGGAGGCACCGATGGGGACCACGGAGATCCAGACCGGCAAGCTGCTCGACACGTTCGTCGCCCCCGTGGGCGGCGTCACCCTGGACACCCCGGTCCTGATCGGGCGCCAGCTCGTCATCCCGCAGGAGACCGTGCTCGCCGGGGCGACGTTCCTCGGCGACACGACCGGCGTCCACGAGGGCGACGCGATCCTGAAGGCCGCCGGGTTCACCCCCGCGGTCGGCGACGAGGCGTGGTGGGACACGTCCGACAGCAAGTTCTACGGCGCGGGCGCCGCGAACCGCTACCTGGTCGGCACCTACGCGAAGGCCGCGACGACCGACGCGGGCGAATGCTGCGTGCGCCTCAACGGCAGTTCGGCGCTCGGCCCGAGCGAGGTCGGCGACATCACGGGCGTCACCGCCGGGACCGGCCTCGCCGGCGGCGGCACCTCCGGCACCGTGACCGTGTCCCTGTCCGCGGGCTCGATCGCGTCGCTCGGGAAGGCCGACGCCGCGACCCCCGCCGCGGACCTCGCCTCGAATGCCAACGGCGAGGGCGCGTCCCTGGTGGGCATCGAGGACGCGGCCACCCTGTACACCGCGGCCGACGTCGAGGCCGCGCTCGCCGAGGTCAAGACGATCGCGGACGACCTCAACGCGAACGCCGCGATCCTGGAGTCCAAGGTCATCACCGTCGCCCTCGGCGCCGCGACCGGCACCAGCGCGGGCGACGTGGACTGGATCGGCGCGACCGTGATCGGCTGCGTGCCGCTGACGGCGAACGACCAGATCATCCAGTCCGTGTCCGCGCCGGACGGCGTGACGGGCGTGGTGACGCTGACGCTCGATGCGGTGTCCACCGCCGAGTCCACGTTCCGCGTGACCGTCGACCTGGCGTGATCGTAACACCCGGGGCCGGGGCGGGACTCCCGGCCCCGGCTACCGGGGGCTGCGATGTCCTGGGCCGCACACCTCGCAACCGCAACCGAGATCGAGCGGGACACGTTCGGCGTCAGTCAGACGTGGACGCTCGTCGGCGGGAGCGGCCCCGAGGTCATCGTCGCTCCATTCGACGAGTCGGCCGAAGTGCAGTCCTTCGACGACGACGGCGTGCCGATCGCGGCCACACGCCCGATCACGAACCCACGCAACGCCGACCTGTCCCGAGCGCCCCGCAAGCGCGACCTCGTGACGATCGCGGGCACGGGCTACCGCGTGACGCAGGCCGACCCGGACAACGACGGGACGACGCGCTGCTACCTCGAGGAGGTGTAGCCGATGCCGCTTGCCACCGACATCCGGCTCGCGGTCATCGCGGCGCTCGACGACGGCACGATCGTCCCGTCCGGCTCCGTGTACGACTCCCCGACCGCGAACTGGGCGCCGGAGGAGTTGCCCTGCATCGGCGTGTCCGTCCGCACGGACCTGTCCGAGCCGCGGTCACTGACCTCGACGCCGGTTCGCGTCAACCACGAAGTCATGATCCAGTACGTCTGCGCGGACAAGGACGACGCCGCGCTCGCGGCGACCCTCGACGCGGCCGAGATCGCGATCGTGCGTGCGGTGCGGCTCGACTCCGACCTCGGCGCCCTGACCGAGGCGATCGAGTGGACCGGCTCGGCGAAGGGCCGCGACGTCGAGGCCGACGAGCGGCGCGGCGCGTGCGTCGTGACGCTCCGGTGCCAGGTCACGGAGACCTTCGACCCGACCGGGCTCGAACTGCTCCACGAGGCGGTCGTCACGGTCGAGCCGCCGGACGGCACGACGACCACGGTTCCTGTCACCTACGAGGCAGATGCAACATGATGGACATCCGCAAGATCCGACCCCGCCCCGGCCTCGTGATCATGTTCCCGGCGCCGCCGTATGCGCCGATCGCGGCCGACGGCATCCGCGTCGAGTTCCCCGGACCCGAGTCGTACTGGGTCCGCAGGCTCGCCGCGGGCGAGATCGAGGTCGTGCCGGACACCGACGCCGAGCCCGTGAAGGCGAAGCGCGCGAAGGAGGACTGACCATGCCTATCGGCTTCGGGTTCAGCGTTCCCTCGGTCCCCGGGACGTACATCGAGGTGCTCGGTCCGGCCGGTGCGACCGGCTCGACCTCGCACCCCGTGTACGCGCTCGGGATGCGTACAACCGCCGCGACGGTCGCCGCCGACACCTGGACGCCGATCCCCGGCGACGGCAGCGCGGCCTCGACGTACTTCGGCGTCGGCTCGCAGGCCGCCGCGGTCTGCAAGGCGATCAAGGCGCAGTATCCGGGCGTGGACCTGTACTGCGCCGCGCAGGCGGAGGAGGGCGGCGGCGTGGCCGCGACGGGCACGATCACCGTGACGGTGGCGACCGCACTGTCCGGCACGATCTATCTCCGCGTGGCGGGTGTGGACCTGACGGTCGCGGTCACGGCGGGCGACGCGCAGAACACCATCGGCGCGAACATCCTTGCGGCGCTCAACGCGCTGCCCGACCTGCCGACGACGCAGGCGTGCCCGGCGAACATCTGCACACTGACTGCGCGCCACAAGGGGCTGTACGGCAACGACATCAAGATCGAACTGAACCCGCTCGGCGCGGCGGGCGGGCAGGTCACGCCCGGCGGCGTGACGGTCAACATCGCGGCCATGTCCGGCGGCACGACCGAGCCCGCGATCACGACCGCGATCGCGAACATGGTCAACCTCGCCCCGGGCGTCATCTGCTCCCCGTACTCGGAGTGCGGCGGCAGCTCCCCGGGCGCGGCGCTCAAGACGGAGATGGCCGGTCGCTGGGGCGCGCTCCGCATGCAGTGGGGGCACGTCTGCACCGCCCGCGCCGATACCCACGCGCTTCTCGTGACATGGGGGTCGAGCAACCCCGCGATCAACGACCCGGCGCTGTCCTGCCTCGCGCTGTACGGGG
>VGRB01000290.1 GCA_016875475.1 Deltaproteobacteria bacterium | reverse complement strand
CTTTGTGGGGACCTGGTACAGCTCGGCGAGGTCCGCGTCGAGGATCACCTTGACCCCGCGGACCAGGTGGATCCGGGCCTCGACGACCTCGACAGGAACGAGCGGCGAATCGGTCACGTGGCGGGGCTCCGTCCGGGCCGGGCCGATGGTAGCACGGGTGGCAGTCGGCGCTCGGGGCTTGTGTCGGCGTGCCCGGGAAGGTGGACGCGGGCCACGGCCTTCCGCTGCTTCCACCCCCGACCGCGAACCCCGACCGGCACCGGGCCGGGGTCGCAGTCGAGGCATGTCCTACCGCCGGCACTCCGGCGACCCGAGCAGGGACGGCCGCCGCGGAGCACGTTCGCGGGGGACCGGGACCGGAGCGGGCGGGACCGGCGGGACCTCCACGGCGTCGCCCCGCACGGCCGCTGTCAGGATCGCGAGCACGGCGTCAACGTCCGGCGGCCGTGGAACGATCCGAAGCGCGCCGGTTTCGACGGCCCGCTTGTAATCCCAGCACGCGCGCCGCGTGTCGCGGAAGGTATCGAACCCCTCCCCGCCGTGCGCGTTCGCCCATTCGCAGATCGCGGGCCACGTCCAGGGTTCGGCGACCCGGGGGAGGTCGGGCGCCGCGAAGTCGCCGAGCAGATAGGCGACCGTGAGCACCGCCCGTTGCCGGTGCGGGTCCATGGTTGCCCCCGGCCGCGGGCAGATCAACGGGTCGAGGGGCCGCCGGTTGACGTACCGCCGGAGGTACTCGAGCCGCTCGCCGATGTCGCGGAGCGCCACGTATTCCCGGAAGAACGGTGCCGCGTCGATCTCGTCCGCGTTCGCCCGGTCCCATCGGTCGAACCGCTCCACGTCAGTATGCTGCATCCGGCCCTATCCCTTGTCCCAGGCCACCGGCCGCGCGGCGCTCGCGAGTCCGGCCAGGAACCCGGCGAGGGCAGATTCAAGCCCCTCCGGCGCTCGCCAGATCCTGAGGTCCCCCCGGCGCTTCGCGACCGAGTACCGGGAAGACAGGTCGGATCCCTGCCATCCCTGCCACCCCAGGGCGCTCGTGAGCCGGCCAACGTCCGCCCACCCCCAGGGGTCGCATGGCGGGAGGTCCGGCGCGGACAGGTCGCCCCGCAGGTACGCGATCGTGAGCAGCCGCCGCAGGTTGGCCGGGTCGGTGGTCCGCGTGCCGCCCGGGGTCAAGGGCTCGCCCCGGGGACACGTCGCCCACCGGTGGAGCAACTCGATCCGGGCGCGGGTTGTCGGGACCTCGCGGAACGCACGGACCCACGCGGAGTGATCGACGTCCAGGGCGTGCGCGACAAGCCATTCGGCGACCGCGACCGCGGCCGGGTGCCGCACGAGTACGTCACCCGATGATCCGCGTCCGGCCATTGCCTCCACCAACGTACCCCCACCTCCCACGCCGCAGACTTTCCCGCACGGCGTTGCAGGAAAGTCTTGACCATTCTGCAATGCCGTGCAGAATAGTCGCATGGAACGCACCCAGCGCGCCCGGGTCGTGCGGGACCTGGAGAAGAAGATCGTGTTCCTCGTCGGTCCGCGGCAGGTCGGCAAGACCTGGCTCGCCCGCGACATCGGCAGGGAGTTCCGGAACCCCTTGTACCTCAACTGTTTTCACCTGGCGGACCGGCGGGTCATCCGCGACGAGGCGTGGCTCGGGTCGACCGACCTCCTGATCCTCGACGAGATCCACAAGATGAAGGAGTGGAAGGTGTTCCTCAAGGGCGTGTTCGACACTCGCCCGGAGAGCCTCCGGATCCTGGTCACGGGCAGCGCGCGGCTCGACTTCCTCCGGCAGGGGGGCCCCTCCCTCGCCGGCCGCTTCTTCACCCACCGTTTGATGCCGTTCTCGCCCGCCGAGGTCGCCGCGGCACCCGCCGAAGGCGCCGCGGCACCCGCCGAAGGCGCCGCGGCACCCGCCGAAGGCGCCGGGGCACCCGCCGGAGGCGCCGCGGCCGCGGACCTGGGGAGATTCCTCGTCCGGGGGGGGTTCCCGGAGCCGTTCCTCGCCGAGCGCGACGAGGACGCGGACCGCTGGAGGGCCCAGTACATCGACGGGCTCGTCCGCGAGGACGTCCTGGACTTCGAGCGCATCCACGACCTGCGGTCGCTCCAACTCGTCATCGAGTTGCTGCGGGACCGCGTGGGCACGCCGGTGTCGTACCAGTCGCTGGCCGAGGACGTCGGCGTCGCGCCGAACACGATCCGCAAGTACGTGTCGATCCTGGAGGCCCTCTACGTCGTGTTTCGCGTGACGCCGTGGTCCCGGGACGTCGCGCGCTCGCTCCTGAAGAACCCGAAGCTCTACTTCTTCGACGGCGGGCTCGTGCGCGGGGGCGACGGGCCGCGCTTCGAGAACCTCGTGGCGGTATGCCTGCTCAAGCACGTCCTGGGCGAGGCGGACCGCACCGGTCGCGACCACCGGCTGCACTACATCCGGACCAAGGACGGGCGCGAAGTCGACTTCTGCGTCGTGGCGGACGGCCGCCCGGAGTCGCTGGTGGAGGCGAAGGCAGCGGAGGCCGACGCGGACCGGTCGCTCGCACGGTTCGCCGCGACGCTCGGCGTGCGCGGGGTCCAGGTCGTCCGGGACCTCCGGCGGGAGCACCGGGCCGGCGACGTCGAGGTCCGCGCCGCAGCCCCGTTCCTGCGCTCGCTGTCCCTGTGACGGGTCCGCCCCGGCACGGATCGCTCGGACGTCGGAAGGGTGCCTGCTTGACCGTTCCCGCGGCCGCGGCCCATACTGGTCCCTGCCTCGAACGCGGCGGCCAGGGTGCCCCTGACGCGCAGGTCGGTCGTCCTGGATCGCGACGCGCCCCGCGCGGACATCGTGGTCCAGGGGCTTACGGGGGCCACCCGCGCGGTCGTCCGCGGCATGTTCGACGCGGGCTGCGTGACCGTGGACGGCGCCCGGTGCGGCGAGCCCGGCGCCCGGGCCGCGGCAGGCGCGCGCGTCGAGGTGGCGTTCGAGGCCGGCCGCAGGTATCGCGAGACCCAGGCCGCGAGCGAGCACGGCGGCTTCCGCGGCGGGTTCCGCGTCGCCTTCGAGGACCGGCACCTGGTCGTCGTCGAGAAGCCCGCGGGCATGCTGACGGTGCCAACGGTCCGACGCGAGAAGGACACGCTGGTGCACCTCGTGGCCCGGCACTTCAGCCGCGGCCGGCGCGAGCTGCGGCGCGCGTTCATCGTCCACCGCCTGGACCGCGACGCGTCGGGCGTCCTGGTGTTCGCGCGCAGCGACGCGGTGGCCCGGGCGCTCAAGGCGCAGTTCGAGGACCGCAAGCCCGAGCGCGAGTACGCGGTGATCGTGGCGGGCACGGTCGCGCGCGATGCGGGCACGTTCCGGAGCTTCCTCGCGACCGGCGAGGACCTCGACCAGCGCTCGACCGGCGAGCCCGGCGAGGGCAAGCTCGCGGTGACGCACTTCGAGGTCCTGCGCCGGCTTCGCGGCGCGACGTACCTGCGGGTCCGGCTGGAGACCGGCCGCCGCAACCAGATCCGCGTGCACTTCGCCGAGGCCGGCCACCCCGTGCTCGGCGACACGCGCTACGAGCCCGCCCGCGCGCGCCACCCCCTCTGGCGCGAGCCCCGGATCGCGCTCCACGCGCTGACGCTCGGGTTCGTCCACCCCGTTGCGGGCGCGCGGGTGCGCGTCACGTCCGACCTGCCGCGCGCGTTCGTGACGTTCCTGGATGCCGCGGGCGCGGGCGGGTGACAGAAGGGGATCGGGACGGCCCCGGGGGCGGGTGCGGGCTTGGGCTCGGGTTCGGGGACGGGGAGGACGGTAGATCCCCCCTGGCACGATCGGGTAGAGTTGCGCCGCCACCGGCACGGGAGGCCGCGGTTTGGGATTCTCGGGCACGCTCCAGGACTTCTTCCTCGGGATCGGCGTCGACTGGGTCCTGTACCTGCTCGTCGGCCTGTCGGTCCTGTCCGTCGCGGTCATCATCGAGCGCTGGGTCTTCTTCGCCCGGCGCCGCGTGACGCCGGACGCGGTGCACGCGCTCGCACGCGGGCAGGTTGCGCCTGGGTTCCGCGACGCGATGGAGCGGCGCGTAGCGGCCCGCGTGGCGGCGCTCGCGGCGGAGGGCGCCTCCCGCGACGACATGGAGAACGGCGTCGAGCAGGAGCTTCGCAAGCGCCGCGGCCGCTACGAGACGGGCCTCACCTTCCTCGCAACCCTCGGGAACAACGCGCCGTTCGTGGGCCTCCTCGGCACGGTGCTCGGCATCATGGCCGCGTTCTGGCAGCTCTCGACCATCACGGACACGCAGCAGAAGAACGAGGCCCTGATGACATCGATCTCGGAGGCCCTGATCGCCACCGCGATGGGCCTGATCGTCGCGATCCCCGCGGTCGCGTTCTACAACGTCTTCCGGAAGCGCGTGAACGCCGCGGTCGAGCAGTCGCGCGAGATCGCGACGCACCGGGTACGGGCGCTCCGGGGAGGAGACGATGGCGGCCGCGCAGCAGGATGACGGCGACGACCTGATCAGCGCGATCAACGTCACGCCGCTCGTGGACGTGTTCCTGGTCCTGCTGGTCATCTTCATGGTGACCGCGAGCATCTTCCTGGAGCAGGAGCAGCGCCTGCGCGAGATCCCCCTGACCCTGCCGACCGCCGCGAGCGGCGCCCCCCCCTCGGAGAAGGACGCGCCGATCTCGATCGTGCTGGACCGCGCCGGCCGCGTCTGGCTCGACGGGAAGCAGGTGGACGTCGAGGCGGTCGGCAGGCTGATCGACGATCGGCGCGCCGCGGGCCGCACGCCGGAGGCCGTCCTGTCCGCGGACAAGGACCTGCCCTACGGCCGCGTGGCGCGCGTCATCGACTTCGCGAAGCTGCACGGGATCGGGAACCTCGCGATCAACGTCGAGGAGCAGGAGATCGCCCCCCTGGGGACGCCGTAGGTCGAGGGAACGGCCGGGATGACGGGAAGGCCCGCAATCGCGCTCGCGGCCCTGGTGTCGGGCCTGATCCACGTCGGCGTGGTCGAATTCGCGCCGCGGCGCGACCCGGAGCCCCCATCCGCGACCGCGAGGCGGGCGAAGCCGGTCCCGGTCCGGGCGCTGAAGCAGCAGGTGCGGCTCGCGCCGGACCCAGCCAGGGCGGCGAAGGTCGCGGAGGAGATCCGCGAGGCGACGCGGAAGGTCGAGCGGCCGAAGCCGGAGCCGCGGAAGAAGGTCGCCTCGCTCGCGCTGCCGCCGAAGCCCGCGACGCCGCCCCCGCCCGCGTCGCCTCCCCCCCCGGATGCGCAGCCCCCGAAGCCCGCGCCGCTCGTGCTGTCGAACGTGGCGCTGAACGGCGGCGTCGCGGTCCAGACAGGCGCGGAGTCGAACGTGCTCGGCAGCGCCGCGGTCGATGCGACCGGCTGGAAGAAGCCGCCGTCGCCGGAAGACGCCGGGACGGCCAACGCGCCCGTCGAGGCGCCCCGCAAGGTCGTGATCCGCCCCCCCGAGCTGGCCGTCGAGGCGAGGGGCCGATACCCGGACGCGCACCGCGACCTGTCCCGCGTGGTCCGCGTGCAGCTCGTGTTGTCCGTGGACGAGAAGGGCGAGGTCAGGGACGTCGAGGTGACGAAGGGCGATCTGCCCGCGTTCGACGACGAGGCCCGCCGGACCGCGATGCGCCTGAAGTTCCGGCCCGCCACCCGCGACGGCGCGCCGATCCCGTACAAGGTCAGGTGGACGGTGACGTTCATCCCGGAGGCGGACTGATGGGGAGGCGGATCGCGCTCGGCGTCGTCGCGACGCTCCTGGCGTGCGGCCCGGACTTCGACAAGCTGTCCGAGGTCAAGGGCCCGCGGGTGCTCGGGATCGTGGCCGACCGGCCCGCCATCGCGTTCGACGGGCAGGCCGCGCTGGAGGCCGTGATCGCGTACCCCGATCAGGTCGCCTCGATCGCGTGGACGTGGTGCGCGCTGAACCTCGGGTCGGCCGGGGCGTACGCGTGCGCGGTGCCCGAGATCCCGATGCCGGAGACCGGGCCGACCGCCGCGTTCGACGCCGCCGCGCTCCAGCCGTTCCTGGCCGGGCTGAAGCCGGCGCTGCCCGACCTCGTGGAGTTCCTGAAGCAGACCGTCACCCAGGACGACGAGTGCACGCGCGCGATGCTCGACGACTGGGACGCGTGCGGGGGGGAGGAGGCCGCGTGCCTCGACGCGGGATACGACGCGCTCGTCGCGTGCCTGCACTCGGAGGGCATGGAGGTCACGCTCCACCTGCGGGTGGACTGGAAGGACGGCGGCGGCGTGGACGCCTACAAGCGACTGCTGCTGCGCGACCCGGCCCCGGACCGTCGCCCGAACGCCAACCCGGCGCTCGACGGCGTGGTCGTGGCCGGAACGCTCGTGAAGTCCGGCGGTGAGGCGCGCTCGCTCCCGGGCGGGAAGCTCGATATGGCCGCGTCGCCCGCTCCCGGCGCGGTCGAGCAGTACGAGGGGCCGGACGGCGTGCGTGACGAGCGGGTCTTCTTCACGTGGTACTCGGACTCGGGCGAGTTCGCGCACATCCGGTCCACCCCCGAGGCCCCGGACAACAGGCTCTCGCTGCCGGCGGAGCGGCCCGACGAGGTCCGCGTGTGGGTGTTCGCCCACGACGACCGGGGGGGGGCGTCCTACGTGGCGTTCCGCGTCCTGAACAGGGACGCGCCATGAGGAAGGCGATCGCGCTCGCAGCCGCTCTGCTCGTCGCCGCGACCGCGCAGGCGGGGGACGCCCCGCAGGCGGAAGCCGCGCAACCGGTGGTCGTCCCGCCCGAGATCACGCGCTTCGAGGAGGCGAGGATCCCTCCGGATCTCGCCGTCGTGCCCGGACGGTACGTGGTCACGCTCGAGCTGACGATCGACGCGGCGGGCAGGGTGGCGGACGTCTCGGTGAAGGCGTCGGACCAGAGCGCGCTCGACCCGCTCGCCGTCGCCGCGGCGCGCGCGTTCGAGTTCCGGCCGGCGACCGTGGACGGCACGCCCGCGGCCGTGGCCGTGACCTACCGATACGCGTTCGACGTGCGC
>VGRB01000289.1 GCA_016875475.1 Deltaproteobacteria bacterium | reverse complement strand
GGCCAGACCCTGTCCACGGTGGGGGGAAGCGTCACGTTCGAGTCGTTCAGCCAGGCGTCGGGGGGGCGGCTCGCAGGGTCGTTCTCGGCGACCGTCTTCACGAAGCTCTACCAGGGCCTGGACGCCGAGGGCCTCAGCATCTACAAAGACCTCCAGGGCACGATCTCGGGCACGTTCGACGTTGCGGTGCGGTAGGTTCCCGGCGGGGGTCGTCGTGGCGGGATGGAGCGGGCGCGGCGTCGCGGTGTGGCTGGTGGTCGCGGCCTCGTGCGGGGACGGGGGGTGGGGGTCCTCGCCGCCGGACCCGTACCTCGGGCCCGCGCCGGACGTGGCCGCCGACGTGCCGGCCGAGGTGCCGGCGGACGTCCCCGCCGAGTCCGGTCCGGACCTCGCCTCGTTCGCGTGCGGCCGGGTTCCGGCAACGAGCTGGGCGTGGGCCGCGCCTGCTCGAAGGGCGGCGGCGAGTGCGGGGACCTCGCGTGCGACATGGACCTCGACCCGAAGGGCGGGGGGGCGTGCATCAAGCTGCCGTGCGAGGCGGACGCGGACTGCGGAACGCTCGCCACCTGCTGCCTTCCGACCGGCTCCCCGATGAAGGTCTGCATCATCGACCCGTGCCTGCCCGCGGAGTGCCGCGCCGGGCCGCCGCCCGCGGAGCCCGCGCCCGGCGCCGCGGACGCCCCCGCGGACACCTCCGACGCCGCCCCCGACGCGGCCGCCGCGTGGATGGATGACCGCGCGACCCCTGCTCGCCGCCGCGTGCGCGGGCCTCCTCGCGTCCGCCGCCGCGCCCGCCCGGGCCGACGTGACGCTCAACCACACGATCTCGGTCGAGTCCGACATCCGCCTGGTCGTGGACCGCGACCGCGGCAAGGAGCCGGACCAGCCGATCCACTTCAACTCGAACCGCAACGCGATCGACCGGAAGGCCGAGGCCTACATCGGGGACTTGGTGCGCGGCGTGGCCCACGTGCGCGGCGGAAGACGTTCCGGCGAGGTCTCCGAGCGCCAGTGGCGCGACGCGGTGGGCGTGCTCAAGGTCCGCGCCGGCGACCTCGACCTCGACCACGTGCGCGCTTGGGCCGCGGACCTCGGCGTCGCCGACCTCCTGGAGCGCGCCCTCGCCGAGGCGGGCGACTGACCGCGCGTCGCGCCCCTCCACCTTGGACGCCGGTCCAATGCCGTCCAACTCGTCCAATTCGCCGCTCGCTCCGCACGTCCGCGCACCCGCCGCGAACCTCCTGCCATGACGCCGGGATCCCCGCGTCCGTCGCCTCCTCGGCCGCCCGGCACGCGTCGTGCTCCGGCCCCGTCTCATGGCCCTCCCCGCAGTCGCCTACGAGCGCACTCCCGGCATCGCCGCCGCGCTGCCCGCGCCCCGTCCGTAACGCCGCCGCGAGCCCGCGCGCACCGCCATCCACGCCGTCGTGCGTGAGAACCTCGAGACGCTGCTCGACGAGGTCCTGCGTCGCCGGGTCCCAGCGACGACCGCCGCGAACGCGAGGAGCACGCCCGGTGCCCCGGAGACGGGCGCGGCCCGGCACCCTCCCTCGCCTCCCCGGGTGTCGCAGGCGTCCCCGGGGGCCCCGGCGGCGTAGATCGCGCAGACGCCTTCCGCGTCGTCCGCCCGGGGCGGGACGACCGCCAGGATGGACTCCGGCGGTCGAGCATACATGAGCGCGTCCGGGTCCCGGCTGTGGTCCAGGCCCAGGAAGTGACCGACCTCGTGGACGAGCACCGCTTCGAGCGAGACCCGGCCCGGCTCGCAGTCGGAGGCGCAGAACGCGAACCCCGCGTCGTTCACCGCGACGTCCGCGTCGACGATCGCCCCGGTCGCGGGGTCCGTGGAGACCACGGTGAGCGCGATGATCTCGGGCCCGAAGTCCCACGCGTCGCGGTCGTGGACGAACGACACCTGGTTGCCGTCGGGCTCGTACCGGACGCAGGCGCCGGACCGGCGCTCGACGCAGGCCAGCCCGAGGGGACGGGGAGGCTCGGTTCCGAGGCTCGCGAAGCGGACGCCGATGGGGCTCCGCGTGCAGCCCGGAGGCCCGCACTCGATCGACTCCCATGTCGCGAACGCGTTCGCCACCGCCGCGGCGACGGCCCCGGGGGACAACCCGTCGCCCGGAAGCCCGGTCTCGTCGAGGCCGTAGGGGATGGGGGCCGCGAGCGCGGTCGCGGGCCAGCGCACGGGCGCCCCCGTGGAGGTGCGGTACTGCTCCCACGCGCGGGCCGGGCGGGCCCCGGCCAGGAGCGCGATCGCGGCGAGCAGACAGGTCATCCTGGGCATCGCGGCCTCCCGCGACATCGGCATCACGAGGACAACGTACCACAGGCAAAGGTGAATTCACCTCCCATTGCGCTCCGGGAGCTGATCCGGGTAGAGTGGGTCGAAGGGGTCCGAGTACCGACAGGCAATCCCGGAACCGGAGGAACGCAGGTGGGCAAGCTCCCGTGGGCCGCGACCTTGGGGGCCGCGACAGCGGCGTGGTGCGCCTGCGCGGGGGGAGTCGTGCCCTCCGCCGAGCCCGGGGGGACCGAGGTCTCCGAGAGCGGGTTCGAAGAGACGTGGGTCGAACCGATCGCCACCCTGCCGGTCTACGACCCGGACCACCCGCGCAGCCCGGAGGCGCAGGCCGAGCAGGTCCAGAAGATCCGGGACGGCGTCCCGTTCAACGCGCTGTCCCTGCTGCCGACGGTACGCGTGGCGAGCCAGAAGGCCTCGGACGAGGCGGTGGTCGAGGCGGGCACGGGCGTGATCCGCGTGCCGCTCGCCGGAAACGAGGCCTTGCTGGACCTGGCGACCGGCGAGGTCCTGGCCGGCAACCGGGCGAGCAACGCCACGGACCGGGGCTCGGCCGGGACCAACATCTTCGGCTTCGCCCGCAAGGTGGTGTCCGTCGAGGTCGTGCACGACCAGATCGTTTGGGGACCGACCTGTTCGCCGGGGCCGTGATGCTCCCGCCGTTCCCGCTCGTCACGGCGCAACCGATCGACGCGTCCGGCGTGAACCTCGGGGACTGGTTCGCGGACTGGGGCGAGGGGTACGGGCCGCCCGCGGCCGGGAAGCAGGGGGAGCTGGAGCAGCAGTACGGCGCGTGGGGCGTGGACTTCACGTACACCGGCAACTGGGGGGTCAAGGACAAGCGCGCGCTCACGGTCGCGGTCGAGCAGCAGGTCAAGGGCATCACCCTGTCCGCGACGGGCGAACTCGACCTGGACGTGAACGTGGGCTTCGTCCCGGAGATCAAGTTCGGGTTCGACGTGCACACGCCGATCGACGTGTGGAACTCGTACCTGAACTACATGCGCTTCTCCGCGGGCGGCACCTTCTACGCGGACGCGATCGTGGACGCGGTCCTGACGATCGCGGCCAAGGCCTCGGTCAGCGCGGCCCAGCTCGCGGAGGCCAAGAGTACCGTCAAGAAGTCCATGCCCATGCCCAAGTCCAAGAGCCCGAAGTTCAAGCTCGGGATGATCGGGCCGTTCGCGGGTCCGTCGCTCGGACCGGTGCCGACGACCTTCCTGGTCGAGTTCGTGGCGGCCTGCGAGGTCACGACCTACGCGACCATCAAGGCGAACATGGAGGGCCACGTCAAGGCCGGCGCCACGTTCGGGTTCGACTACGAGCGCGGCAAGGGGCTGTCCTTCCCGCTCAACACCACGTTCGAGAAGTCGGCCTCGTTCACGTTCCTGTCCGGCGAGGGCGGGGTCCTGGCCGAGTGCACGTTCGGGCCGCGGCTCCAGTGGAAGATAGCGGACATCGGCGGCCCGTACGTGGACGGGCACGCGGGCGCCCAGGCCGATCTGATCTACAAGTCCGAGTGCCCGCCGTCGTCCAAGGTCCCGAAGTCCGGGGCACCGCCCGCCACGATCGCCGCGGAGGCGCGGGTCGGGATCGTGGTGGGGTTCGGCGGCGAGATCGAGATCGGCAAGTGGGGGATCACGCTCTGGGAATACGACTTCGGCAGCATGACCCTCGTGAACGAGTGGTGGAAGCTCTGGGGCAAGGTCTGGGACGTGGGGTACGGCCTCGGCTCCTGCGCGTCGGACTGCGAGGACAAGATCCGGAACAACGCCGAGGGAGACGTGGACTGCGGGGGCATCTGCCCGAAGAAGTGCCCGGCCGGGAGCTCGTGCTTCGCCGTGAGCGACTGCCCCGCAGGGCTCAACTGCAACCTGGGCAAGTGCTCGACCCTGAACTCGTCGGACCCGTGCAACGACGGGGTGCGCGGCACGGGCGAGCTGGACGTGGACTGCGGGGGCAAGTGCCCGAAGTGCAAGCTCGGGCAGATGTGCTTCAAGAACGACGACTGCCTGTCGGGCATGTGCCCGCCGATCGGCGGCGGGGGCGCGAGCCAGTGCGCGGCCTGGGACTGCAACAACGGCGTGCAGGAGAAGGGCGCCGAGACCGACGTGGACTGCGGTGCCGAGTGCACGAAGGCGTGGCCGTACCGGGGGTGCGGATCGGGGAAGCACTGCCTCGTGGACAAGGACTGCGACGCGGGCATCTGCATGTGGATGGGCTACAGGGACGGCAAGGACAAGCCGGTGGACCCGCTGCCGGTCGAGCTTTCGGCGCCGCAGCGGTACTGCGTGCCGCCGGACTGCGACCACATGGCGAACGGCGTCAAGGACGACGGGACGGGCTTCGTCGTCAAGGAGACCGGGATCGATTGTGGCGGCGGGTGCGTCGACATCATCAACCCGCCGAACTCCGGGACCTGCCTGACCAAGAACCTCGAGGACCTCACCGAGATCGAACGGATCAGCGGATACCAGACGAAGCTCGCGTGCGGCAAGGACTACCTGCGGTGCCGCTACCTCGGCGGGTGCAAGACCGGGGCCGACTGCATGTCCGGGTACTGCGGCCCGACCGGCCTGTGCGGCGTGCCGCCCTGCGTGAACGGCTTCGCTGACTTCGCCGAGGGCGA
This sequence comes from Deltaproteobacteria bacterium, assembly GCA_016875475.1. Taxonomy (GTDB): domain Bacteria; phylum Myxococcota_A; class UBA9042; order DTJE01; family DTJE01; genus VGRB01. Next base: position 2,073 of record VGRB01000289.1, on the reverse strand, counting down.
CGTGGACTGCGGCGGGCCGTGCAAGGCGAAGTGCGACGCGCTCTCGCGGTGCAAGGCGGACTCGGACTGCAAGCCCGACTGGGCGGGCAACCCGATGACCTGCTCCAACTGGGACTGGGACGTGCCGAACGCCTTCGGGGGGCAGAAGGTCTGCAGGCCGTTCGACGCGAACGGGGTGTTCGACCCGCTCCTGGAATCGGACGTGGACTGCGGCTGGCAGTCCGCGAAGAAGTGCAAGGTGGGGCAGAACTGCGGCCGGCCCGAGTACTGCGAGGCGGGCCTGGCGTGCGTGGCGAAGCCGTTCTTCGACGGGGGGGTGTGCACCGCGGTCGGGACCTGCTCGGACGGGAAGAAGACCGACTACGAGACCGACGTGGACTGCGGCGGCACCCGGTGGTGCCCGGACTGCGCGGGCTACTGCCCCCGGTGCGCGGACGGCAAGGGTTGCTGGCTCAACGAGCATTGCAAGTCGGGGAAGTGCGTGGGGGCCCAGAGCCCGGGCCCGGGCCCGGGCACGCCCTTCAAGATGGGCACGTGCGCGTCGTCGTGCGAGAACGGGGTGATCGACGCGGCGGACGGCGAAGGCGACGTGGACTGCGGCGGGCCGAAGTGCGCGAACAAGTGCCGCGCCGGCTGGAAGTGCAAGTCGAACGACCAGTGCAAGACCGGGTTCTGCCTGTCCGGGAAGTGCTCGATCTCCACGTGCGACGACGGCCTCCAGCTCGGCACCGAGACGGACGTGGACTGCGGCGGCGGGTGCGCGAAGTGCGCCAAGGGCAGGAAGTGCGGCGTCAACGCGGACTGCATCTCCTGGGTGTGCAACGCGTCCAAGGTCTGCGCGGCCGGGACGTGCGACAACGGCAAGCTCGACGTGGGAGAGACGGACGTGGACTGCGGCGGGCCGTGCGGCCCGACGTGCAAGCCGGCCGCGGCCTGCACCGGGACCGGGGACTGCGCCTCCGGGCAGTGCACGGGCGGAAAATGCGCCTGTGCGACCGGGTCGTACCGCGACGCCGCGACCGGCGCGTGCCTCCTCTGCGCGTGCCGGCTCGCCGGCAGCACGGGGAGCGCCTGCGACGCGACGGGACAGTGCTCGTGCAAGCCCGACTGGACCGGGGCGAAGTGCGACGCTTTCATCGGCTCGTGCGGCCCGGGCGCCTGCCCGGTCACGCCCTGCCGCAACCCGGGCCTGGACACCCCCTGGCGCTTCGACTCCGGGCCCGGGTCGAGCGACGCGGCCGCCGCCGACTTCGACGGCGACGCGCTGCCGGACCTCGTCGTGACGAACGGGCCGGAAAACGCGATCCGGGTCTTCCCGGGCAGGGCGGGCGGCGGCTTCAAGGCCCCGAGGACCTTCCCGACCGGCCCCTACCCGATTGCGCTGGTCGTGGCCGACCTCGACGCCGACGGTCGCCTCGACGTGGCCACGGCGGACTACCACGGGTCGAGCTCGACGACGCCGGCCGCGGTCAGCGTGCTGCTCGGCAACGGGGACGGGACGTTCAAGCCGAAGGCGGACTACCCGGTCGTGATCCAGGCGAACACGATCGCGGTCGCGGACGTGAACGGGGACAAGGTTCTCGACCTCGTGGCCGGGAACGACCCGAGCTGGGGCGTGGTCTCCGGGGGCGTGAGCCTGCTGCTCGGCAACGGCAACGGCACGTTCAAGGCCCGTGTCGACGTGGCCGGCCTGTCCTCGCCGATCGCGCTCGGCGACGCGAACGGGGACGGCCGGGCCGACCTCGCCTCCCGGGCGTACGGCAACTTCGGCGTCTCGATCGCGAATGCAAACGGCACGTTCCAGGGCGCGAAGGCCGTCCCGCTCACGCCCAATGCGTTCGCGCTCGCGGACATGAACGGCGACAAGCGGGCCGACCTCGTCGCGACCGTGTCGGGGACCCCGGGCTCGGTCCGGGTCCTGCTCGCCGGGACGTCCGCCACGACCCCGTTCCAGGGGGACGGGGCATCCTACCCGGCGACGGCGTATGACGGGGTGACCCTGTCCGACCTGGACGGCGACGGCGTGCAGGACGTGCTGCTGCGGGGACAGAACGGCCTCCAGGTCCTGACCGG
>VGRB01000288.1 GCA_016875475.1 Deltaproteobacteria bacterium | reverse complement strand
GGACGGTCGCGCCGCGCGCGTGACCGAGGATCGCGCCCCCCGCCGCCAGCGCGATCACGTCGCCCGCCGGGAGGCCGCCCTTCTCCGCCTTCACGGAGGCGCCGCCGACCGTCGCGATCCCGGTCGCGCAGCCCGCGACGACCTTGCCGCCGTCCGTCGAGACCGAGAGCACGTCGTCGTCCGGCAGCCTGCCGTCCGCGGCCTTCTGCCAGGACAGCGTCGCGCCTTCGAGCACCCCGAGCCCCTGGCCCGTGGCCAGGTAGACCTTCGAGCCGTCCGCGGCCACGTCCCGGATCGCGAACCCGGTCGCGGCCGCGACCGGCTGGTACTGCTTCGTGCCCGCGTCCCAGGCCAGCAGGCCCGTGTCGGTCCCGACCCAGGTCCCCGCCGCGGAGGTCGCGATGGAGGTGGCGCCGGGCACTTCGGGGCCGACCACGTGGTCCGGGTCGGCCACGTCCACGATCGCGCCGTCGCGGACCTTCTCGAACGCGTCCTTCGCCGGATCGAAGCGGAACAGCCCGGCCGGACCGCCCGCGTACAAGGCCCCCTGGTGCACCACGAGCGCCCGCGCGTCGCCCGGCGCCGCGTAGAACGTGGCGTAGTCCTCGGCGTACGCCTCGTCCTCGACCGGCACGGGCTGCTGCCGGATCGCGTGGAACGCGAATGCCTCGGCGGGCACGTCCGCGGGCACGTCGCCGGCCGCCTCGACCGCCGCATCGGCCGCCGGGTCGGCCGGCACGTCCGCCGGACCGCTCCCGCCCCCGTTCCCGGAGCACCCCGACGCGAGCAGCACGACCGGCGCTAGCACTGCGAGACGGCGCATCGCGAGCCCCCGTTCCACCCGCGGTGTAGGATACACCGGAGGTGCGACACGGAGACGCAACGATGAGCGGCAAGGTCCTGGTGGTGATCGGGAGCCCGAGGAAGGCCGGCAACAGCGCGACGCTCGCCGCGGAGGTCGCGCGCGGCGCGCGCGAGGCGGGCGCGGAGGTCGAGGTCGTCCACCTGCACGGGATGGACATCCGGCCGTGCGCGTCGTGCGGGGCGTGCCAGGAGTCCGAGGCCGCGGACTGCGTCCAGGACGACGCGATGCAGGCGATCTACCCGAAGGTGCGCGAGGCGACGGCGCTGGTCATCGCGAGCCCGGTGTACTGGTTCACCATGTCCGCGCAGACCAAGCTCTTCCTGGACCGGTGCTTCGCCCTCGGCGCGTGGGAGCAGGAGGACGAGGCGGGCCGCCCGCTGTCCGCCTTCCGCGGCAAGCGGATCGGGATCGTGATGGCCTACGCCGACGCGGACCCGTTCCGGTCGGGCGCGGTCAACGCCCTGCGCGCGTTCCAGGACGCGTTCCGGTTCGCGGGCGCGCGGATCGCGGGCATGGTCTATGCGAGCGCGAGCGGGCCGGGCGACGTGGCCAAGGACGCGACCGCGATGGGCCAGGCGCACGCGCTGGGGCGGGCCCTGGCCTGAGCCCCCCGGTCCCGTTCGTCGTCGGGCGGGCCGCGGCGGCACCGCGCTTCGCGCGAGTGCAGGCGGCGCGTCCGCGCCGCGCTGACGCCGCGGCCCGAGGGCACGCGGGGGCGGCGGCCGGGAGCGGCGCGCGCGGGGGGCTACCGCCCGATCGTCGCGACCATCACCGCCTTGATCGTGTGGACGCGGTTCTCGGCCTGGTCGAACACCCGTGATCGCGGGCCCTCGAAGACCTCGTCCTCGACCTCGCAGATGTCGGGGAACTGGCGCGAGAAGTCCGTGTCCAGGCTGTGGAACGCGGGCAGGCAGTGCAGGAAGATCGCGTCGCGCCGGCTCGTCAGGTCCATCAGGCGGCGGGTGACCTTGTAGTCCTTCAGGAGGGCGATCCGCTCCGGGATCTTCGCCTCCTCGCCCATGGACGCCCACACGTCGGTGTAGATGACGTGCGCGCCCGCGACCGCCTCCTCGACCCGCTCGGCGACCGTGACCTCGCCGCCGTTCTCCCACGCGAAGCCGCGCGCGGTCTCGACGAGGGCCGGGTCGGGGAAGAGCTGCCTCGGCGTGCCGATGCGCACGTGCATCCCCATCTTCGCCGCCCCGACCAGCAGCTCGTTGGCCATGTTGTTTCGACCGTCGCCCACGTAGCAGAGCGACAGCCCGCGCAGCCGGCCGAACTCCTCCTGCACGGTCAGCAGGTCCGCGAGCCCCTGGGTCGGGTGCCACTGGTCGGTCAGCCCGTTCCACACGGGCACGCCCGCGTGCTTCGCGAGCGTCTCGACCACGTCCTGCGAGAACCCGCGGAACTGGATGCCGTCGAACATGCGGCCGAGCACGCGCGCCGTGTCCGCGACCGTCTCCTTCTTGCCGAACTGGATGTCTCCCTTGCCCAGGTACTCCGGGTGCGCGCCCTCGTCCACGCACGCGGTCACGAACGCGCACCGCGTCCGGGTGGACGCCTTCTCGAAGATGAGCGCGACGTTCCTCCCTTCGAGCGCGCGGCCGCGCACGCCGGCGCGCTTGTTCGCCTTGAGCGTGGCGGACAGCGTGAGAAGGTCCGCGATCTCGCCCGGGGCGAAGTCCAGGAGCTTCAGGAGGTGGCGTCCCTTCAGGTTGCCGGCCATGGTGGTGTGCCTCCAATCAACCGCGCGGATTGTTCCGCGAAGTGAGGTCCGGGGTCAACCCGGCGAGTGCGGGTGCGGGCAGACCGCGAGCCCGATCCGCTCGCGGCCCCAGCGCCAGCCGTCCCGCGCGTTGTAGTACATCCGCCACTCGTCCCCGACCAGGCGCACGTCGAGCGCATAGACCAGCGCGCGCTTCCAGCCCGTGCCCTCGGGCGCCACGAGCGGCCGGTCGTGCGCCTCGGTCCAGGCGACGCCGTCGTCCGACACGAGCAGGCGGATGTCGGACCGCGACCGGCCCTCCGCGTCCGTGAAGATGCCGTTGTTGAACCCGAGCAGGCGGCGGCCGCCCGACGCGGGGTCGGGCACCACCTTGATCGCGCCCGCGCCGAGGTTCCGGTGCGGCACGGCGGGGCAGGGCGACAGGACCGGGTCCGGGTGCTTCTCCCAGGGGCCGTCGGGCGTTGCAGCTCGCGCGACCCCGACGTGGCGGGGCTCGGGGAACCCGCAGTCGGCCAGCCACGACAGCCCGGCCGAGTAGTACAGGAGCCACCCGTCCCGGAACCGGACCGCGCACGGGTTGCCGTTCGTGCGCGCGACGCGGCCCTCCCACGGCAGCGACGGCTCGAGCGCGACCGTCGGCCGGTCCCAGCGGCGGAGGTCCGGCGACCGCGTGCACGCGATCACGGTCCGCAGCGGCGACGCGAAGCGCTCGAAGAACAGCCGGAAGACGCCGCCGTCCCGCACCACGAACGGCCGGAGCCCCCACGTCACGCGCCCGACCCGCCGCCAGCGGACGCCGTCGTCCGACTCGAAGTGGTGGATGCCGAGCAGCACGCCGTGAGCGAAGAGGTGCCACCGGCCGTCCGGCGACTCGCCGGGCGCCACGAACGTCGGGTCCGCGATGAGCGGCTCCGGGAACGGCGGCGAGAGCACCGGGTTGCCCGGGTGGTCCTCCCAGGTCGTCGGCAGCGGGTCCATCGTCAACGGCTCCGACACTCCGGCCTCCCGGGGGGATTGTAGCGCCGCGGGCGCGCTGTAGAATCCTTCGCGGGCATTGCGACGACAGGGAGGCAGGCGTGCCGGAGTTCATCCTCGCGCTCGACCAGGGCACCACGGCCACGACCGCGCTCGTCATCCGGGAGGACCTCGCGGTGTCCGGTCGCGCGTCGAACGAGATCCCGCAGCGCTACCCGCAGCCCGGTTGGGTCGAGCACTCGCCGGAGGCGATCTGGGCCGCGACGACCACGTCCGCGCGGCAGGCCATGGCCGCGGCCGGCGTGGACGGCCGCGACTGCCTCGGCATCGGCATCACGAACCAGCGCGAGACCACGATCCTGTGGGACCGCGCGACCGGCGCCCCGCGCTTCAACGGGGTGGTCTGGCAGGACCGGCGCACCGCGCCCGCGTGCGAGCGGATGAAGGCGGACGGGCTCGAGCCGCTGTTCCGGCGGAAGACCGGGCTCGTCCTCGACCCCTACTTCTCCGGGACCAAGGTGCGGTGGCTCCTCGACGAGGTGCCCGGGCTGCGCGCGGACGCGGAGGCGGGCAGGGTCGCCTTCGGCACGGTGGACTGCTTCCTGGTCTGGCGGCTGACCGGCGGCCGCACCCACGCGACCGACGTGTCGAACGCGTCCCGCACGCTGCTGCTCGACCTCGCGTCGCTCACGTTCGACCCCGAGCTGCTCGCCGCGCTCCGCGTGCCCGAGGCCTTGCTGCCGCGGGTCGTGCCGTCGTCCGGCGAGATCGGCCGCACGCACGGCCTCGACTTCCTGCCGGACGGCGTGCCGATCGCGGGCATCGCGGGCGACCAGCAGGCCGCGCTCTTCGGGCAGACATGCTTCGCGCCCGGGCAGTCGAAGTGCACGTACCCCGCCGGCGCGTTCCTGCTCGTCAACACGGGCGCCGCGATCGCCCCTTCGCGCCACGGCCTGCTGACCACGGTCGCCTGGAGCGCGGGCGGCGAGACCGCGTACGCCCTGGAAGGGAGCGCGTTCATAGCGGGCGCGGCCGTGCAGTGGCTGCGCGACGGGCTCGGGATCATCCGCAAGGCCCCGGAGATCGAGGCGCTCGCCGCGTCCGTGCCGGACAGCGGGGGGGTGGTCTTCGTGCCGGCGCTCGCGGGCCTGGGCGCGCCGCACTGGAAGCCGGACGCGCGCGGCGCGGTGCTCGGCATCACGCGAGGCACGACCGCGGCGCACCTCGCGCGCGCGGTCCTCGACGGGATCGCGTTCGAGGTCGCGGACCTGATCGACGCCATGGGCAAGGACCTCGGCCGCCCGGTCGCCGAGCTGCGCGTGGACGGGGGGGCGTGCGTGAACGACCTCCTGATGCAGACCCAGGCCGACGTGACCGGCGTCCAGGTGGTCCGCCCGCGGAACGTCGAGACGACCGCCATGGGCGCGGCCATGCTGGCCGGTATGGGGGTCGGGCTGTGGGACCGGGCGGCGCTCGCGAAGCTCGCGGGGGTGGATCGGGAGTTCCGGCCGGCGATCGACGCGGCGGCGCGGGAGGCGCGGGTCGCGGCGTACCGCGAGGGGGTACGCAGGGTGGTCTGACCGGGGGGTGCGACATGCCGTTCTGCTCGAAGTGCGGAGCCGACACCGCGGTCGACGACAGCTTCTGCCGGAGGTGCGGGGCGGACCTGAACGCCCGGCCCGGTGATGCGGTCGAGGTCCGCGCGGCGCCGGGAACGCCGGGCGAGCCGCGCGCCGGGGGACAGGCGAGGAACAAGCCGCTCCTGTGGGCGATCGCCGGGGTGGCGAACGTGTTCGTGGTCGTCGGCCTGCTCACGGTCCTCGGCGGCAAGGGCTGCGGCCACAGCGAGGGCTCGCTGGTCGCGACCGGAAAACCGCTCGGCGACTTCGTCCTGACGCCGACGCAGTGCCGGTCGGGCCAGCGCACGGGGTTCTTCGGGGTGGCGCTCGTCGGGGACGGGCCGACCGAGGGAGGCGTCCTGGTCGTCGCGGATCCGGTGAACGGCAGGTCGCTGAAGATCGAGGTGCCCGGGTCCTGCAAGCCGCCGGACTACGACGCCTGCACGGAGATCGCGATCAAGCCGGAGCAGTGCTCCACGTTCGACGTGAGGGTGGAGCGGACCAGCACGACCGTGAACGACATCGTACTGCTGGACGGCCACGCGAAGGTCGAGTGCGCGTTCCCCGAAGGCGGCACGGCCAAGGCGGACTTCAGGTTCGAGAACTGCAACTGACGCGGATCCGCCCGCAGGCGATGGCCGCGACAAACCTGAGGAATCCCCTCAGGATCGGCAGCCGAAGGGAGTCGGGGAGTTGCGTGCGCGGTGGGCGCCGGGCCAGCGGGCCTCACATCCGGCCCGCGGCCCGGCGCGCCCGGTTCGCAGTGGATGCCTCGGGCGACAAACATCTTGACATGCCCCGGGCAGGTGGCTAGACTCCCGGTGACTTGTCCGGGGCTCCGGTTTCTCCGGAGGCCACAACCTTCACCAGCTCTTTACTCCGGCCCGAGCGGCGAGCACGGATGCGGACCGCGGGCATCGCACGGGATCCCTGAACTCGTCGACGCCCGTCATCCGGAGTGAAGCAGGCGTTGCGAAGGTCACCCCCGAGCGCGTGGGAGCGGTCGCGACCACGTCACCAGGAGAGCGGCGAATTGCGCCGAACGTAGGAGAAAGCGTCGAATGAACCTCAAAGAACTCAAGGACATGAAGATCTCGGACCTGTTGAACCTCGCCAAGGACCTGAACATCGAGGGCGCGCGCGGCTTGCGCAAGCAGGAGCTGATCTTCGCGATCCTCCAGGCCCAGACCGAGCAGAACGGCTTCATCTACGGCGAGGGCGTGCTCCAGGTGCTGCCGGAGGGCTTCGGCTTCCTGCGCGCGCCGGACACGAGCTACCTCCCCGGGTCCGACGACATCTACGTGTCCCCGTCCCAGATCCGGCGCTTCAACCTGCGGACCGGCGACACCGTGTCCGGGCAGATCCGGCCTCCCAAGGACGGCGAGCGCTACTTCGCGCTGCTCAAGGTCGAGGCGATCAACTACGAGGACCCTGAGGTCGCCAAGACCAAGACCCTGTTCGACAACCTGACGCCGCTGTACCCGAACCAGAAGTTCAACCTCGAGTTCGAGCCGAAGAACTACTCGACGCGCGTCATCGACCTGCTCTGCCCGCAGGGCAAGGGCCAGCGCACGCTGATCGTGTCGCCGCCCCGCGCCGGCAAGACCGTGCTGATGCAGGACTTCGCGCACGCGATCGCGACGAACCACAAGGAGGTCTACCTCATCGTGCTGCTCATCGACGAGCGGCCCGAGGAGGTCACCGACATGGAGCGCTCGGTCCAGGGCGAGGTCATCTCCTCGACCTTCGACGAGCCGGCCGCGCGCCACGTGCAGGTCGCCGAGATGGTCATCGAGAAGGCGAAGCGCCTCGTCGAGCACAAGCGCGACGTGGTCATCCTGATCGACTCCATCACGCGTCTCGCCCGT
>VGRB01000287.1 GCA_016875475.1 Deltaproteobacteria bacterium | reverse complement strand
GCCACAGGTCGAACCGGACGTCGAGGCCCTCGAAGTCCGCCTCGAGCGACCGCCGCGACACCGCGACGAAGTGGCGCCAGAGCGCGACGTACCCCGGACGGCCGCCCTGCAATTCGGCGGTCGCGGCCCGCGCCTCCTCCAGCGCCGCCGGGTCCTCCTTCGTCCGCGCCGCCGCGGCCGGGTACATGTCCTGGAGGTCGTCCAGCGAGAGGGGCTCCTCCGCCGGGAACGGTCCCGCGTTCGACGCGTCGAAGTACGGCAGGTCGGGGCGTCGCCGCCGCATCTCGGAGATCAGCATGCCCATCTGGAGGCCCCAGTCCCCCAGGTGGATGTCGCTGACGACCTCGTAGCCGAGCAGGCGGCCGAGCCGCTGGAGGCAGTCCCCGATGATGGAGGACCGGAGGTGGCCGACGTGCATCGGCTTGGCCACGTTCGGGCCGCCGAAGTCGACGACCACGGTCCCCTCGTGCGCCCGCGCGACCGCGCCCGCGCCCCCGGAGGTCCGCGCGGCCTCCAGCGAGGCGGCGAGGTCCTCGTCACGGAGCGACAGGTTGATGAAGCCGGGACCGGCGATCGAGACGGCGTCGAAGGCCCCGGAGGCGCGCACGTCCTGGGCCACCGCCTCGGCGATCTCGCGCGGGTTCCGCTTCGCCTGCTTGGCGGCGACGAGCGCGCCGATGCACTGGAACTGGCCGAGGTCGGGACGGTCCGACAGCCGGACCTGCCCGAGCGCGCGGTCGAACCCCATGCGCTCGAAGGCGTCCGCCAGGACCCCGCTCAGCCGCTCGATCAACGTCTGCCCGGTCATGCAAGCACCTCGCGTCGGGGCGGGATCTTGGGGGAACGCGGGCGGCGCGTCAATCGTCGGCCACGAGGTCGGCCTCGCGCACGAGGAACTCCCAGTGGTCCCCGCCACAAGTACAGGCACGTAACGCAGGCGCGGCGCACCCGGCCCGGCTCCAAGCCCCCCGTGGCCCGCCGTCGTCCCGAGCCGCATCCCCCTTGTGGACCAAGGCCACAGGGGGGGCCCAGCCCTGCGCGCTGCACCCGTTGCCGACTCGCATCTCCGCCCGGGCGCAGGGCCTAGCTACCCGCATGAACGGGCGCCGGCGGGGCACGATCGGGTGCGCTGCGCCCCAAGGAACGACAAGTACCCTCGATTCGGGCGGGGGCCTGGACGCGAGCGGCATCCCCAAGCCCGGGACGCTGGCCGATGCCGGCATCCCCGAGGTCGCGGACCGCCTCGCGTCCGCGCTGGGCGCCAAGGCGACCGGGACGTTCTGAAGCCGGAAGGGGCCTGCAGCGGCCCGGTCTGGGGTCGGGCCTGGGCGGGGCTGTGGGCAGCCGGAACTCCGTCCGTCTTGAGTTCCGCTACCGCCACGCTGACCGGACGCACCTCGGCCTCCGGAAGGAGACGCCGGGCGGTCGGCTCTCCACGTCGTCGCCGTCCGCGACCGGCGTGGCACTCCCCGCATCGGTGGCGTCCACCCGCAACTCCTCGCAATGGCCGCGTGAAGGAGCGACTTCTTGCAGGAACGCGGAGGACTCACGACCGAAGGGTCCATGGGCCGGACGAGCCGGCTCCGCAGCGTCTTCTGCATCCCCCGGAGCTTCGCCCCTCTCGCCCGGCCCGAGAAGGTCGTTCCCGGTCATGGCGCGGCGCGGAGTTGGCCGTCGAGGCCCACGTAGCGAATGCCGCCGGACGCGATCGGCCAGTCCACCGCGATCGCGGCTACGTCGATCGCCTCGAGCGCGGTGATGATCGCCGGATCGATGCCCGGCTCGAGGCGAGGCTCGAAGAGGAAGCTCTCGCTGAAGTTGTGGTGCGCCGGCCGATTCGATTGCGAGAAGTAGCCCGTGAGGGTGATCGGCTGCGCGATCAGGCCCGTGATGACCGTCTGGTCCCAGACCCCGAGCGGGAACGTCTTCAAGAAGGGTTCGTTCAAGTCCGCCCACCAGAACCGCGACGCCACCGTCACGCCGTCTTCCGTCACGACCTTCTCGGTGATCGGCTGCCACTTCTTCACCGCGGCGCCGCACGTGTGCCAGAGCATCGTCGCGTCGGCGGTGCGTGTGCCCGTCCCGTTGAAGTCGGCGTAGGGCACGGGGTTCGAGTACTCGGCGGTCACGGTGATCAGGAGATCGTCGAGCGAGAGGATCGGCGTGTCGGCGGCCGTCACGAGCCTCGGCACCGCCGCTTCGATCCGCACGGCCCGCATCGTCGTCCCGCTGCCCTGATCGAAGCGATCGCGCAGCAGGTCCACCGGTTGCTGCGGGACCAGGACCACGTCATGCACTGCGCCAGGAAAGCTCTGCGGCGCGCCGCCCAGGCTGAAGGTCGCTCCATCGAGGCCTGCTATCTCGATCTGCACGTTCGCGAAGAGCGAACTCTGTCTGCCGGCTGCCGTGAGCTCGACGGGGCGCGGCGCAAGCACGGCGTTCGTCTTGAGCCGGTGGTTCGCCCACACGTCGCCGACCTCGCCCTGAACCGTGCAGGACGTGAGCGGGTCGCCCATCAGGATCGGCACGAGCGTGGCGCCGGTCGGGGGCAGCGGCACGCGCCGCACCTGCTTCACCACGACCTTCCCGTTCGGCACCGGCACGCCTTCGAACTTATCGAGCTTCTTGAACTCGAAGTCGAGCATCACGCGCTCGCCCGCGCCCACCGGGTGCTGCTTGCGCCACTCCGCGAAGACGGCCACGAGCAGCGCGGCCAGCGCGCGATAGTCGGTCTCGAACGTCATCACGTAGGTCCCGACCGGGACGAGCGACGACTGACGCTTGGGCGTGACGAAGAAGCTCGTGCCGGTCCCGCTGTAATCCGTGAGAACGAGCTCCTCGGCGACCGCGCCGCCAACGGGGTTCGTCACGGAGACGGCACCCTTCTGCGTCACGACGTTGACCTCGAACTGATCGCTGCCCTGCCGGTCGAACGCGAGGGTGGCGACGCCGTTCGCCAGTTCCTCTTCGTCGGGAAACGAGCGATGGATCACGATCGCCATCCCGACGTTGCCCTCGTCGATCCCCAGTCGCCGTCGTTCCAGGTAGGCGTTGTCGTTGAAGAAACTCGCAAAGACCCGGCGGATCGCGAGCAGCGCGCTCTTCTCCTTGGCATTGCCGGAGTCGCACTTGCTCGGGCCCGTCGCGTCGCCATCGGTGTCGTCGGCGAGGCAGCCCGAGTAGCTGGCGTAGAGCCCCGCGCCCGTGAAGTCGTCCGAGTCCTCGGCGTTGGTCGAGCTGCGGAACCTGAGGCGGTCGTCGGTCCCGAAGCCGCCGGCCACGACCGCCGCCTCGATCGCCTGCACCTGCGCCGCCGTAAAGGACGCCTGCTCGGTGATCAGCGTGCGTACGCCGGCGAGCGCGGTCTTGATCGCGCGGATCTCCTGCGGATAGGCGAGCCCGGCCAGGCGCGAGGCGATCTCGGCGCTCAGCGCCTTGCCGCCGATCGTCTGCGCCATGAACTCGTCCCAGAGATCGAACGTCAGCGCCACGGCGCGCGGTGCGTCGTTCGGGATCGCGCGCCTGAGGTAGCCGAAGTTCGCCGCCTTGCCGCCGACGAAGCGCGCGTCGGCAGAGCCGAGCGCATCGACGAGCAGGTGGTAGGCGTTCTTCTTCTCCTTCGGCGCGAGGTCGATCACCGGAGGGGCCTTGCGCGCGAGCAAGGCATCCCGCGTCGCCGTGTCGAGCTTGCCCGTCACGTCGAACACGCGTACCTCACAAGCGCCCAGGCGCGACCGCGCCCTCAACACGACCTCCTTGCCGTCGAGCGCAGTGAGCTGGGCCGGCGTGAGCGAACGGATGTAGACGAAGGGCACGCCGAAGGTCGCCGCGAGGATCGCGACATGCGAGTTCGGCGTCGAAGGCGTGAGCGAGATGATGCCCGCGAGGAAGGGCACCTCTGCCGGGGTCGCGTTGGTGAGCAGGACGTCGGTCGGCTTCAGCGTGCCGTCGCCGTAGGCCGCGTCGATCTGCTCGCCGTCCACGTACTTGAGGCGCCCGAAGGCCCAGCCGCCGGCGTAGCACGCGTCGCCCTTCTGCCAGCGCTCCCCGCTCCCGACCTTGATCCCGTATTGCGCGAAGCACGCCGCGCCGGCGTCCGCCGCCTGCTTCTGCGAGAAGGTCGGGAAGTAGTACGCCTGACGCGGTGGCGTGAGGTCGAGCGCGTCCAGCACGCTCTGAAAGAGCGCGCGCACCAGCTCGGGGTGCATCGGATCGGCGCGCTCGAACTGCACCGCGACCTCCGTGGCGCCCACCTCGGACTGGATCTGCGAGAAGAGCACCGTGCCCAGGACGGCCTTCTGCCCTGCCTCGCGCAGCGTGAGCGCGTTGTACTGCTCGAGCGTCATCCCCTCGAACGGATCGAGGTGCGCCTTGGCGAAGTCGTAGTGGTAGGCGTAGACGTTTCCGTCCTGGAAATAGACCTTGTCCGGCTCCTCCAGGAAGATGTGGAACTTCACCCACGACCCGGTCGCCGCGTGAACGTTGAACGTCGAGCCCGGGTCCATCCGCGGCTTCCACGAGCCGTCATCGGTGATCGGCACGGGCTTCTTCGGGACGGGCCAGACGTAGTCGTTGTCGCACTTGAAGACATGGCCGTCCTCGGCCGCGTCTCCCATCGGATCGGGCGCGACGTCGGGGAATGCGGACGAACCCGAGCCGCCGTGGCAGGCGGCGAAGGAAAGGAGCACGAGACACGGCACGAAAGCGAAGCGGGGACCGGCGACATGACCGCTCATGATGCAATTCCGGGTTGCGGCACGAGAACGATACATGGACCGTGCCGGTACATCAACAGCCTTGACCGCTCAGTCGGTGCGGTCGCCCGCGCCATGAGAAAGGCCGCGGAGCTACCCCTCGGCGCCCACCCAGTTGACGCGACCGCTTGAAAAACCGCATGTTTCGCTGGTGCCCAGGGACGGAGTTGAACCGCCGACACGGGGATTTTCAGTCCCCTGCTCTACCGACTGAGCTACCTGGGCGTCGGTCGAACGAAAAGCGGAGGCGTTTATACGGCCGGTCGCGCCCGCGAGTCAAGTGCGTTGCGCGGCGCTCGCGGCGTTGCGCGTCGATTGCTCCGCGGCGAAACCGATCCGCGCTGCCGACCCGCGCTGCCGACCCGCGCTGCGGACCCGCACTGCCGATCCGCGCTGCCGACTTCCGCTGCCGACCCGCGCGGCCGATTCGCGCGACCGATCCGCGCCCCGACCCGCGCTTGCCGGACCGCTACCGACACGCGTTGCCGATCCGCGCTATCAGACCCGCGCTTGCCGGACCGCCGGCACGGGCCTAGAAGGGGCGAGCTTTCCGGGCCACGCCACCAGGGCCCGGATGCGGGGAGTAGCGCAGTCTGGTATGCGCGCCTGCCTTGGGAGCAGGAGGTCGGCGGTTCGAATCCGCTCTCCCCGACCGGAGGATTCGCGATGCGGCGGCGGCACGATGGAGTCGTTCCCGGGCCCCTCGTCGGCGGCCTGCCCCCCGCGATTGTGGTCGCTGTCGCCCTGCTCGGGGGATGCGCCGCGCCCGGCGACGGCGGCGGCACCGGCTCGACACCCGTCCCGACCGCCACCCTGGCCGTCGGCGACGTGCGGGACCGCATCGCGGGCGGATGGGTCGGGCAGCTCGTCGGCGTCGCGGCCGCCGGCATCACGGAGTTCCTCTACCTCGGCGAGATCATTCCGGAAGAGATGGTCCCGGAGTGGTCGCCGGAGTTCTTCGAGACCGCCTGGCTCCAGGACGACGTCTATGTCGAAGTGCCGTTCCTGGAGGCCTTCGCGGCCCACGGGCCGACCGTCGGCTGGAAGGAGCTGGGCGACGCGTTCGCGGCCAGCGAGTTCCCGCTCTGGCACGCCAACGGCGCGGCGCGCACGAACCTCAGGAGCGGCATCCCGGCGCCGGACTCGGGCCACTGGCGGAACAACCCCCACGCGGACGACATCGACTGGCAGATCGAGGCGGACTTCGTCGGGCTCGTCGCGCCCGGCATGCCCCGCGAGGCGGTCGAGATGGCCTGGCGCACCGGCCACGTCATGAACTACGGCGACGGCGTATATGGCGGGGTCTGGGTCGCGGCGATGCACGCCGAGGCGTTCGTGGCCGCGGACGTGCGGCAGATCGTGGACGCGGGGCTCGCGGCCGTGCCGCAGGGCAGCCTCTTCCGCCGGGTGCTGGACGACGTCGTCGCCGCGCACGAGGCGGACCCGGCCGACTGGACGAAGGCGTGGCACGCGGTCCAGGTCCGCTGGCGCGAGACCGACCGGTGCCCGGACGGCGCCGGCAGGCCCTACAACATCGACGCGAAGCTGAACGCGGCCTACGTGCTCATGGGCCTCCTCTACGGCGGCGGCGACTTCGACCGGTCCATCCGGATCGCGATGCGCGGGGGGGACGACAGCGACTGCAACCCCTCGACCGTCGGGGGCATCCTCGGGAACTGGCTCGGCCTGTCGAGGCTGCCCGCGCGCTACCGGGACGCGCTCGACTGGGACCGCAAGTTCGTCTTCACCGAGGCGTCGCTGACGACCTGCGTCGAGAAGACCGAGGCCGTCGCGCGCGAGGTCCTGCGCCTCGCCGGCGGCCGGGTGTCCGGCTCGGGCGACGCGGAGTCCTGGGAGGTCCCGCGCCGGCCCGTGTCCGCCCCGATTCTCGAGCAGTGGCCCGCGGACGCGGACGAGCCGCCCACCCTCGACGCCCGCGTCGATTCCGTGTCCGGCCTCGTCGCCACGTTCGTCGCCTCCGCGACCGACCCGGACGGGATCGCCGCGTACGCCTGGACCTTCGGGGACCTCGCGTTCGCGTCCGGCCCCTCCGCGACGCACGAGTACCCGTGGCCCGGCACCTGGCGCGCGACCGCCTGGGTGGCCGACGCGAACGGCAACACCTCGCTGCGTTCGGTCGACGTCGTCGTCCCCGGACCCTGACGGGGTGGTAGGATCGCGCCATGTCGAGCCCCCCTGACGAGTCGCCGGGAGGCATCCGTACCCCCCCGCCGGCCGACGCGCCCGACGGCGCCGCCGTCATCATGCGGGCGCCCCGGCCGTCCCCCCCCCACGGTCCTCCACCGACGTCTC
>VGRB01000286.1 GCA_016875475.1 Deltaproteobacteria bacterium | reverse complement strand
CGCCCAGCGCCCCCCCCGGACGGGGTCTGATCCCCGCACCGCCGGAGGCCCGCCGGGGACTCCGGGGGGCCGCCCCGTCGATCGGGCCGTCCGAGAACCGGTGGGCGAGGCGCGCGAGCACGAGCCGCCACGCGCGGTCGTGGCAGGCGAAGCCGCGGTCCCGGTCCGGGCCGTCGCGCCGGCCGGTCGTCATGGCGCTCCGCAATCGTGGACGTCCGTGTCCTTGAACAGCACGACCATGCCGTAGCCCGGCCCGTTCAGCCCGCCGACCATCAGGCCCTGGTCGCAGTCGACCTGGGGCCGGAACGCGGCAGCGACCAGCTCGCCCGACGCCGCCGCGTACGGCACGGCGGGGAGCGGGAAGGTGTCGGCCATCGACCAGGTGCCGGTCGTCGGCCGATGCTCCATCACCATGTTGTTGTCGTTCCACTCGGAGCCGAGGATCAGCGCGCGCTTCCCGTCGGGACGCCACTCGACCGCGCGCGCGTGGCCGCAGCCGCAGGACCCCCAGCACGTCTGGGCGCCGAGCCCCGCCACGCAGGACTCGCGGGTCCACGTGAAGGTGGTCGCGTTGAACACGTAGAGCGCGTTCGACGAGGACCCGGCGACGATCCCGTACTTCCCCCCCGGACGCCAGCCGGCCCGGCCCATGTTCCCGCAACCGCCGCAGGGTTTCTCGTCCACTTCCAGCGTGTTCAGGAATACGAGCCATCCGGTGTACAACGACGGGGTCGCCATGACGCCCGGGCCGTACGGGTCGAGCGCGGAGGCAGGCAGGTACATCACGTCGACGTTCCAGAGCTGGCCTACGTTCTTCGCCTTCACCAGACTGGTCTGACCGCTGGCGGTGTCGTGCCTCGAAACCGTCTCGATCGGGTTCGAGCTGCTGGTGTTACCCCCCCCGACGTAGGCGACGACCTTGGCGTCATCGAACTCGATCGCGCGGTACTGGTACGCGGTGTTCTGCGAATCCGGCACCTCGACCGGCGCGGTCGGGCCGTACGGCACCCGGAACAGCTTGCCCGTGTTCGTCGCGTAGCCGGTCACGTAACCGTCGCCGTTCGCCGCGAACGCGACCCGCGTGCCGGTGCAGCCGATGTTCCCGACCTGCGAGATCGCGTCGTTCGCGGTCCCCTTGGCGGGGTCGTACTTCGCCACGGTCCCGTTCGTCGCGACCAGCAGGGCGTACGTTCCGTCCGGTGCGAACGCCACGTCCACCCATTCCGCCTTCACGAGGTTCGGGACGGACGTCCAGGCCAGCGTGTGCGCCCCGTGCCCGCCGCAGAGGATCGTCTCGTACCGGCAATTCGCCTTGCACGAGATCTGGCCGCCGCTGAAGTAGCCGATCTGGTTGCAGCCCTTCCCGTTCAGGTTCGCGCCGTCGCACTCCTCGCCGGGCTCGACCACGCCGTTCCCGCAGAGCGAGCAGCCGGACGTGTCGTACGCGCACGCGGCCGTGCAGGCCAGCGTGCCGCCGGAAAAGCCCACGTCCCTGCACTGCTTTCCGCCGAGGTCCGCGCCGTCGCACGCCTCGCCGTCCTCGACCGTCCCGTTGCCGCACTTCGAGCAGCCGGACGTGTCGATCGCGCAGGCCTCCGTGCACACGAGGTCGCCCTTCGTGAACCCGAGCGACCCGCAGGACGCGTCCCCGAAGTCGGCCTGGTCGCACGCCTCGCCGATCCCCGGCTCGAGCCGCCCGTTGCCGCACACCTCGCACATCCACGTCGTGAACTTGCAGTCCGCGCCGCAGCGAAGGCTGCCGCCGGTGAAGCCGAGGTCCGCGCACCCCTTGCCGTCGAGGTCGTCGCCATCGCACTGCTCGCCGGCGCCCGGGTCCGCGTGGCCGTTGCCGCACAGGCTGCACCCGGTCGTGTCGAACGCGCATTCCGCGTCGCACGCGACCATGCCCGGCCCGAAGCCGAGGTCCTCGCACGACCTGCCGCCCGAATCCGCGCCCTCGCAGTCCTCGCCCGCCGGGTCGCGCCGGCCGTTGCCGCACCACTCGCAGCCGGACTCGTCGAGCGCGCAGGCCGCGGTACACGCGAGCGCGCCGCCGTCGTGCCCGATCGTCAGACACGACTTCCCCCCCAGGTTCGACCCGTCGCACGCCTCGCCGGGGTCGATGCGCAGGTTGCCGCACCACTCGCAATCGGCCTCGTCCAGGGTGCAGCCCGGGGTACACGCGAGGCTGCCGCCCTCGCGGCCGATCGACTCGCACGTCTTCCCGCCGAGGTTCGTGCCGTCGCACTGCTCGCCCGCGTCGATCTTCTTGTCGCCGCACGACGCGCACACGGTCGTGTCGAACGTGCAGCCGGGCTTGCAGTACAGGGTCCCGCCCTGCCAGCCGAGCGTCCCGCACGACTCGCCCGCGAGGTCGGCGCCGTCGCAGGCCTCGCCGGGGTCCGCGCGGCCGTTCCCGCACCACTCGCAGCCGTCCGTGTCGTACGCGCAACCCGCGCACGCGAGCGTGCCGGTCCCGAAGCCGAGCGTGCCGCACGAGGCGCCCGCGAGGTCCGCGCCGTCGCACGCCTCGCCCTCCTCGATCTTGCCGTTCCCGCAGACCGCGCAGTCGGCAACGTCGAACCCGCAATCCGCGCCGCACCCGAGGCGGCCGGCCGGGTATCCGAGCGACAGGCAGGTCTTCAGCCCGAGGTTCGCGCCGTCGCAGTCCTCGCCCGCGTCGATCGCGCCGTTGCCGCACAGTTCGCACGGCGTCTCGTCGAACGTGCAGTCGGTGCGGCACTTCAACCTGCCCCCCGCCCAGCCGAGCGTCGCGCACGAGGCCCCAGCGAGGTCGCTCCCGTCGCACTGCTCGCCCTGGTCCGATACCCCGTTCCCGCAACGCTCGCACGCGGTCACGTCGAAGCCGCAGTCCGGCCGGCAGGCGAGCCCCCCGCCCTGGTAGCCAAGCAGCACGCAGGTCTTTCCCGCGAGGTCCTCCTTGTCGCACGCCTCGCCCGGCTCGACCTTGCCGTTGCCGCAGGACGCGCACCCGCTCGTGTCGAACGTGCAGTCGTCCCGGCACGCGAGCTTGCCCGACTTGAACCCGAGCGACAGGCACGACTTGCCGCCGAGGTCCGCGCCGTCGCACGCCTCGCCCGGGTCGATCCCCCCGTCGCCGCAGTCGGGCAGCGGGAAGTCCGGGAGGTCGTGGGGGGATTCGTCGGGGGGGGTGTCCGAGGCGTCGGCTGGTGGGGAGTCGGGATCGGCGGCGGCGTCCGGGTCGGCGTCCGGGCCGGCGTCCGGGTCGGCGTCCGGCGGCGCGTCAGGCGCGTCGGGTGTGTCGGGCACGGGCTCGAGGACGGGCTCGGGCTGGGGCTCGGGCTCGGGCTCGGGTGCGGGTTGGGGTGCGGGCTCGGGTTCGGGCTCGGGTGAGGGCTCCGCGGCGTCGGCACGGGATCCGTAGTCCGGCACCACGACCGCGCGGTGGTCCGGGGAGGTCCCGGTCCCGCCACCGCAGGCCGCGAACGCCAGCGCGGCCATTCCCCCGATCCACAACCGCATTCGCATCGTCACCGCCATCACTTGAACTTGCAGATCCGCACGAACGACCGCCCCGACGATGGCGGCTGGAAGTATCCGGAATTGAACCAGGAGCCGGCGGGTGTCATCGCGTCCAGCTTGCACGCCATGTCGGGCGGGCCGGTCCCGGTCGCACCGCCGCATCCGGACAGGGCCAGAACCGCCGGCGACACCGCCAACGCCCCCCCCGGAACCGCTGCCGCCCGGCATCGCGCGCGCACGCCACCCGCCCGTCCGACCCCCGTCGAAGTGTACCCGTCGCGTTCGCGCGAGGCAAAGCGTCGCCGCGGCCCGTGATCGTTTCTTCAACCTGCGGCCACTCACGGCACGGGCGACGGTTCCCGGACGGCGCGCCGCGGGGCGAGCTGGACCGGTTGCAGGGCGGGCCTGCCCGGGCGCGCCGTCCCTCCTGCGGGTCAGGGCCGCTCCCACAGGATCACGAATCGCGCCGGTTCCTCGGGATCCGCGGCGATCGGGACCGACGTCCCGATCGTGAGGCGACCGAGGCCGGTGATCGGGATGCGCTCGGCCTTGCGCGTGACCGTGAACGGCACGCGACCCGGGAGTTCCACATCCAGTACCAGGTCCGCCAGACGCTCGCTGCCGTCGCCGAACAGGGCGTCGCGCGCCTGGCGGATGGTCGCGCGGCCGCGGATGCCCTCGCCGCTCCGCAGGCGGTTCTCGCGCAGCGTCCGGGCTGGGTTCCGCAGGAACCGGCCTCCGCGACGGACCAGGCCCCGAGCAGGCCGAACACGACCCGCGCCTCGACCGGCGTCACCACGACCATCGGACTCGCGTCGCCGGACAGCGCGATCGCGGCGAGCGACGCGCCGAGTACGAGGAGCACGACGACGAGCGCCACGCGGGCGCCTCCCATCCGGGGACCTCGGAGTCCAGCACGCGGAGGGAGGGTCTCCCGCGGGACGGTCGTCGCGTGCGCGCGGGCGCGGTTGCGCTGGACCAGCCACACGGGTACGATAAAGCGTCCCGACTCGGGCATGAGGGTCGCCATGAAGGCGCACGAGACAGGGTGGAAGGCTTCGGCGGCGGTCGCGGCGGCGGTCGCGGCGGCGGTGGCGCTCGCGGCGCTCGGGTGCGGAACCGGCGGGTCCACGCCGGGCGTCGGGGTCATCGACCATGTCGGCAAGCCCGACTCCCAGGGCGAGCAGGTCGCGATCGGCGAGCTCGGCCCGGACGGCGAGGCGTTCGACCTCCTCGACCGCGAGGTCCCGGACGGGACGGAGCCCCCCGGCGCGGACGGCGTCGACGCGCTCCCGACCGACGTCGAGGAGACTTGCGGGATCGCGGGCTGCCCCGGCACTCCCTGCGAGACGAACGACGAGTGCGCGTACCCGTTCTGCCTCGAGACCCCCGACGGGAAGGCGTGCGGGAAGTCGTGTACCGAGGGCTCTCCCTGCCCGCCCGGCTACGCGTGCGAACGCGTGGCGTCGTACCCGGACGTGATGTTCGCCTGCGTCCACAAGGCGCCGCGCACGTGCAGGCCGTGCAAGACGGTGGACGACTGCAAGCCGGAGTACATGGTCACGGAGATGCGGTGCCTGAAGCTCGGGGAGGGCTTCTCGTGCGTCCCCGCGTGCGAGGACCAGGCCCAGTGCGAGGTCGGCTACGAGTGCAGCGCAATCGACGGCGGCGCCAGGGCGTGCCTCCCGGAGTCCGGCGCGTGCCCGTGCTCCGAGAAGTACATGAAGCTCGGCGTGAGGGGGCGGTGCGAGATCACGAACGAGCACGGCACCTGCGCCGGCGAGTACGGGTGCCTCCCGGACGGTCCGGGTCCGTGCGAGGGCCCGGCGCCGGCGCCCGAGGCATGCAACGCCGCGGACGACGACTGCGACGGCCAGACGGACGAGGGGTTCGTCAGCGGCGAGACGTGCGACCTGGAGAACGTCTATGGCATCTGCAAGGGCAAGAACGTCTGCGTGGGGGGCCAGGAGATCTGCCAGGGCTCGTACGCGGTCCCGGAGGTCTGCAACGGCATCGACGACGACTGCGACGGCGTGACGGACGAAGGGTCCGGCGACATCGACGGCGACGGGATCGCCGACTGCATCGACCCGGACATGGACGGCGACGGGGTGACGAACGGCGCGGACAACTGCCCGACCGTCCCGAACGCCGATCAGACCGACAGCGACAAGGACGGGGACGGGGACGCGTGCGACCCGGACGACGACGACGACGGCTACATCGACACGAAGGACAACTGCCCGCTCGTGTCGAACCCCGACCAGCGCGACACCGACCACGACGGCGAGGGCGACGCCTGCGACTGCGACATCGACGACGACAACGTCAAGAACAAGAACCCGGGCTGCCCGGACCCGCGCGTCGATGACAACTGTCCGTACGTCCCGAACGAGGATCAGGCCGACTCGAACGGCAACGGGATCGGCGACGCGTGCGACGACGACATGGACGGCGACGGGATCCCGAACGCCAAGGACAACTGCCCGTCCGTTGCGAACCCGGAGCAGGACGACCTGGACCGCGACGGGGTCGGCGACGCGTGCTCGTGCGACATCGACGGGGACGGCGCGGACAACCCGAACCCCGGTTGCCCGGACTGCGGAGCGGCCTGCGACAACTGCCCGGCGGTCGAGAACCCGACCCAGAGCGACATCAACCAGAACGGCATCGGCGACGCGTGCGACCCCGACAAGGACGGGGACGGCGTGCCGAACGGAGAGGACAACTGCCCGGGTACCTGGAACCCGGATCAGAAGGACTCGGACGGCGACGGGACCGGCGACGCGTGCGAGGGCGACTGGGACGGCGACGGGGTTCCGAACACGGACGACAACTGCACGCGGGCCTACAACCCGAAGCAGGAGGACATGGACTTCGACGGGGACGGCGACGCGTGCGACTGCGACATCGACGGGGACGGCGCTCCGAACGCCGGGGTCGACGTCGAGGATCAGCCGTGTCCGACGCCCATCCCGGCGGACAACTGCCCCTCGGTCGCGAACGCGGGCCAGGAGGACATGGACGGCGACGGACGCGGAGACGCGTGCGACAGCGACATCGACGGCGACCACGACCCGAACGTGACCGACTGCGCGCCGCTCGATGCGGCGGTGCACCACGGCGCGACCGAGGCGTGCAACGGCAAGGACGACAACTGCAACGGCGCGACGGACGAGGAGAACGCATCCGGCTGCACCGTGTGGCACGTGGACGCGGACAAGGACGGGTACGGGACGTTCGCGGCGGCGTGCCTGTGTGCGCCCGCCTCGCCGTACACCGCGGCGGCGCCCGGCGACTGCAACGACCTCGACCCCGCGGTCAACCCGGCGACCCACGAGGTCTGCGGCAACTTCAAGGACGACGACTGCGACGCCTCGGTGGACGAGCCCGGCGCGACCGGGTGCGTCCCGTACTACAAGGATCTGGACGGGGACGGGTACGGCGTGTCGGGCGACTCGCAGTGCCTCTGCGCGCCGGGCGGCGGCTACGTGGCGGTGAAGACCGGCGACTGCAACGACGCGGACAAGACGGTGTTCCCGGGCCAGATGGAGTCGTGCAACGGCCGCGACGACG
>VGRB01000285.1 GCA_016875475.1 Deltaproteobacteria bacterium | reverse complement strand
CCCGAGCCCGTTCCCCGGACCGCCGCCACGACACCCGAATCTTGACAATTTGGTCCTATTTATCCACATTGTGGTCGACCCACGGCCCGGACGCGGGTGGAGAAGCCCCGAGATGGAGAGCCGAGGCCCGGGATTGGAGAGACGCGGATGAAGGTCAGCGCCGCCGAGGAATACGGGCTCCGGTGCCTGATGCGGCTCGCGGTCGCCCGGCGGGACGCGAGATCGGTGACCACCGCCGAGGTGGCGCTCGCCGAGGGGCTGTCCCCCCAGTACGCGGCCAAGCTGATGGGCACGCTCCGGCGCGCCGGGCTGGTCCGCGCGGTCCGCGGCGTCCGCGGCGGCGTCCTGCTCGCGCGCGCCCCCGAGACGGTGACGATTGCAGAGGCGTTCGGCGCGCTGTCGGGCTACCCGCTGCGCACGATCGGCGGGTGCGGCCCGGGCGGGTACGCCGGGTGCGCGCGGCGCGACGAGTGCGGGCTCCGGGAGGTGCTCGGCACGCTGTCGCGACTGGTGGTCGGGTTCCTCTCGCGCGTCACGGTCGCGGACCTCGTGGAGGGCACGGGCGCGGCGGTCGAGGGTTCGTTGATGGAGACCGTGCGCGCGGCGCGCGCGGTCGGAGCGGTCGGAGCGGTCGGAGAAACGGAGGCGATGACGTGAGCGGAAGCGGGACGCCGATCCTCGAGGTCAAGGGGCTGCGCGCGGCCACGGCCGGCAAGACCATCCTGAAGGGAGTGGACCTCGCGGTCCGACCCGGCGAGGTGCACGCGGTCATGGGCCGGAACGGCTCGGGAAAGAGCACGCTGTCGAACGTGCTGATGGGCCACCCGGCTTACGCGGTCGAGGGCGGCGAGGCGCTCTTCGAGGGGCAGGACCTGCTCGCCATGGACACGACCGCGCGGGCGCGCGCCGGCATCTTCCTCGCGTTCCAGTACCCGCTCGCGATCCCGGGCGTCACGGTCTCGACGTTCCTGCGCGCCGCGTACCGCGCCACGAAGGGCGTGGACGTGAAGCCGAGCGAATTCCGCAGGCGACTGCTCGGCGAGTTCCGCGAACTGGGAATCCCGGAGGACTTCGCGGGCCGCTACGTGAACGACGGGTTCTCCGGCGGCGAGAAGAAGCGCCTGGAGATCCTCCAGATGCTGCTGCTCGAGCCGAAGCTCGCCATCCTGGACGAGACGGACTCGGGGCTGGACATCGACGCGCTGCGGGTGGTCTCGCAGGGCATCAACCGTGCGATCGCGAACGGCGTGTCGGTCCTGCTGATCACGCACTACCAGCGCATCCTGGACCACGTCGCGCCCCACGTGGTGCACGTGTTCCTGGACGGGCGCGTCGTCCGCACGGGCGGGCCGGAGCTGGCCCGCGAGGTCGAGGCGAGAGGGTACGAGTGGGTCGAGGCCGCATAGCGGGCGCGGGCACGGGCACGGGCACGGGTTCGGAAGCGGGCTCGGGCTCGGAAGCGGGCTCGGGCTCGGGCTCGCGCTCGGGTCCGGGTACGGGGGAGACATGAACGACACGGCAGCAGCCGCCGTCCGGCCGGAAGACGCCGTCGGCGAGTACAGGTACGGCTTCTCGGACCCGGACCGCTCGGTGTTCAAGACCCCCAAGGGGCTGTCCGAGGACGTGGTCCGCACGATCAGCGCGATCAAGGGCGAGCCGGAGTGGATGCTCGAGCTCCGGCTGAAGGCGCTCCGGCACTTCCGCGAGCGCCCGATGCCGACGTGGGGCAACACGGAGATCCTGAACGCGATCGACTTCGACGCGGTCACGTACTACGTGCGCCCGGCGGACCGGCAGGGGCGGACGTGGGACGAGGTCCCGGAGGGCATCAAGAAGACGTTCGACCGCCTCGGGATCCCGGAGGCGGAGCGCAAGTTCCTGGCGGGCGTGTCGGCCCAGTACGAGTCCGAGGTCGTCTACCACTCGATCAAGGCCGAGATCGAGCGACAGGGCGTGGTGTTCCTGGACATGGACTCGGGGCTCCGCGAGCACGGGGACCTCGTGAGGAGGCACTTCGGGACCGTGGTCCCGCCGAACGACAACAAGTTCGCCGCTCTGAACTCGGCGGTATGGTCGGGCGGGTCGTTCGTGTACGTGCCGAAGGGCGTCCACGTGAAGATCCCGCTCCAGGCGTACTTCCGCATCAACTCCCAGGGCATGGGTCAGTTCGAGCGGACGCTGATCATCGCGGACGAGGGATCGAGCGTGCACTACATCGAGGGCTGCACCGCGCCGACGTGGTCCACGGACAGCCTGCACGCGGCGGTGGTCGAGCTGATCGCGTTGAAGGGCGCGAAGATCCGATACACGACGATCCAGAACTGGTCGCACAACGTGCTGAACCTCGTGACCAAGCGCTCCCAGGCGTGGGAGGACGCGACGGTCGAATGGGTGGACGGCAACATCGGATCGCGCCTGACCATGAAGTACCCGGCGATCCACCTCATGGGCCCGCGCGCGCACGGGGAGGTCCTGTCGGTCGCGTTCGCGGGCCGCGGCCAGCACCAGGACGCGGGCGCCAAGGTCATCCACGTCGCGCCGGACACCACGTCCGCGGTCACGTCGAAGTCGATATCGAAGCAGGGCGGGCGCGCCTCGTACCGCGGCATGGTCAAGGTCCATTCGGGCGCGACCGGCGTGAAGACGAACGTGCGGTGCGACGCGCTGCTGATCGACCCCGAATCGCGCACGGACACGTACCCGACCATGGAGGTCGCGGAGAACGACGCGCGGGTCGGCCACGAGGCGAGCGTGTCCAAGGTCGGCGAGGACCAGCTCTTCTACCTGAAGAGCCGCGGGCTGTCCGAGGAGGAGGCCACGCTGATGATCGTGAACGGCTTCATCGAGCCGTTCGTGAAGGAGCTTCCGATGGAGTACGCGGTCGAGCTGAACCGCTTGATCCGGATGGAGATGGAGGGCGCGGTCGGGTAGCCCCCGCCCGCCGCGCGGCCATCCCGTTCATCCGGGGGCGGCCGGCGGCGGCCTCAACGCCGCCGGCTCGCAGGTCGCGCGGCGGGCGGCCATCGAGGAGGTGCATTCGTGAACGAGCCGGGATTCCTGACCGAGAGGCGCAAGCGGGCGGCGGACAAGGCGCTGTCCGTGCCGCTGCCGGACCGCGCGCGGCACCGGTTCCGCTACACCGACCCGGCCGCGCTGGTGCCGGGCGGAGCGGTGACGCAGGCGCTGCTCGATGCGGCCCTGCCAGCGCGGATCGACGTGACGCTGCCGCGCGCCGCGGCGGAGGCGGGGGTGATCGCGCTCCCGCTGGCGCAGGCCCTTGCAGCGGACCCGGGCAGGGTCGCCGAGCACCTCGGCCGGATCGCGGGCCCCGCCGACCCGGTGGTCGCGGTCTCGCTCGCGGCGTTCAGGTCCGCGGCGGTCGTGATCGTGCCGGCCGGCGCACGCGTGACCGAGCCGATCGTGGTCCGGCAGGCAGCGGATCCGGGCGCGCCCGACGCGCTCACCGCGACGCGCCTGCTCGTGGTTGCGGGACGGGAGTCCGAGGCGTCGGTCGTCGAGGAGGTCACGGCGGCGTCCGGGGTCGTCCACGCGACCGCGGAGGCGCACGTGGGCGACGGGGCGAGGCTGACGCTGGCGCGCACCGCGACGGTCGCCAGGGGCGCCACCGCGTTCTCGTGCGGCGCGGCCGAGGTCGGGTCCGACGCGACCCTGACCCACCTGGACCTCGGCGTCTCGTCCGGGCTCCTGAAGGTCGAGACGTCGCCGGCGCTCGACGGCCGCGGGGGCCGGGTCGAGGGCCTGGGCGCCGCGCTGGTCGGCGGTCGCGGGCGCGCGGACTTCCGGGTTCGCGAGGACCACGCCGGCACGGACACCCAGAGCCGCGTGACGTGGCGCGCGGTCGCGTCGGGCAAGTCGCAGGCCGTGTTCACCGGGCTGCTTCGCATCCGCGAGCGCGCGGTCCGGTCCGAGGGCTACGAGGAGGCGCGCGCTCTGCTGCTGTCGCGGACCGCGAGGGCCGACGTCATCCCGGAGCTGGAGATCAGCAACCACGACGTCCGGTGCAGCCACGGCGCCGCGGTCGGCCCGGTGGACGAGGAGGCGCGCTACTACCTGATGACGCGAGGCATGTCCGCGGCCGAGGCCGAGGCTCTGCTGGTCGAGGGGTTCGTCGCGCCGGTGCTCGCGCGCATCCCGGTCCCGGCCGAGGCCGAGGCTCTGCTGGTCGAGGGGTTCGTCGCGCCGGTGCTCGCGCGCATCCCGGTCCCGGCCGTGGCCGAGATCGTGGCGTCGCGCGTGGCGGCCGGGCTCGCGGCCATGCGCGGGGGC
Organism: Deltaproteobacteria bacterium; assembly: GCA_016875475.1. Taxonomy (GTDB): domain Bacteria; phylum Myxococcota_A; class UBA9042; order DTJE01; family DTJE01; genus VGRB01. The sequence goes on along the minus strand of VGRB01000285.1, from coordinate 2,818 downwards.
TGAACATGTGGCGCGACGTGGGCTGCATCGACGACCTGCCCGACGGCCGGGGGGTGGCCGTGACCGTGGAAGGGGAGCCGCTGATGGTGGTGCGCCTCGGCGACCGCGTGTTCGCGACGCACGGCCTGTGCTCTCACGAGGACAAGCCGCTCGCCGGCGGGCACCCGGAGGACGGCTGCCGGTGGGAGTGCCCGCACCACGGGGCGCGGTTCGACCTCGCGACCGGGCGCGCGACGCTGCTCCCGGCCGTGGCCCCGATCGAGACGTTCCCGGTGAGGATCGAGGGGGGGCGGATATGGGTGGACTTCGAGTGAACGCACCGCTCGACACCGACCGGATCCGCGCGGACTTCGGGAAGTCCGCGCCAGGCCTCGACGCGGTGCGTACTCGCGCGGACTTCCCGATCCTGTCGCGGCCGATGTCCGGACACCCGCTGGTCTACCTCGACAGCGCGGCGACCAGCCAGAAGCCCGCAGCCGTGATCCGCGCGATCTCCCGCTACTACGAGGAGGCGAACGCGAACGCGCACCGCGGCGTCTATGCGCTGGCCGAGGACGCGACGCGGGTGCTCGAGGACGCGCGCGCCCGCGTCGCCGCCTTCCTGCACGTGACCGCGCCGCGGCAGGTCGCGTTCACTCGGAACGCGACCGAGGGCATCAACCTGGTCGCGCACGCCTGGGGCGACCGCCACGTCGCGGAGGGCGACGAGGTGGTCGTCACCGCGATGGAGCACCACTCGGACCTGGTCCCGTGGCACCTGCTCGCGCGCCGGACCGGCTGCCGCGTGCGCGCGGTCCCGGTGACGGACGAGGGGCTGCTCGACCTGGACGCGCTGCGCCGGCTGCTGACCCCGCGCGTGCGGCTGGTCGCCCTGGCGCACGTGTCGAACGTGCTCGCGACCGTGAACCCGGTGGCCGAGGTCGCGCGCCTCGCGCACGAGGCGGGCGCTGCCGTGCTCGTGGACGCGGCGCAGTCCGTGCCGCACGTGCCGGTGGACGCGACCGCGATCGGCGCCGACTTCCTGGCGTTTTCCGGCCACAAGATGCTCGGGCCCATGGGGATCGGGGGGGTCGCGATCGCGGAGCGGCACCTCGACGACATGGACCCGTTCCTGGGCGGCGGCCAGATGATCCGCGAAGTCGCGCTCGAATCCTCGTCGTACGCGGACGCGCCCGCGCGCTTCGAGGCCGGCACGCCGGACGTGGCGAGCGCGGCCGGGCTCGCCGCCGCGGTCGAGTACCTGTCCGCGATCGGCATGGACGCGATCGCGGCGCACTCGCGCAGCCTCGGCGTCCGCGCGCGCGAGCGCCTCTCGGCGCTGCCGGGCGTGCGGCTGCTCGGCCCCGACGCGGCCGGCCCGGCATCGTCCGGCACCCTGGTCACGTTCGTGGTCGACGGCGCGCACCCGCACGACATCGCCGCGGATCTCGGCCGCGAAGGGATCGCGGTCCGCGCGGGCCACCACTGCGCCCAGCCGCTGATGAAGCGCTTCGGCGTCGCCTCGACCACGCGCGCGAGCTTCTACCTGTACAACACGGATTCCGAGGTGGACGCCTTCGCAACTGCGCTCGAACGCGTGGTCGCGCGGTACGCTCGTCCCCACTCCTCCGCGCGCCCGTCCGATTCACTCCCGGCGGGCCGCGGCGGCGGCAACGCCGCGGCCCGAGGGCGCGCGGAAGAGTGGGGCAGCGATCTCGATCGCGAGGTCGTCCTCGACCACTACCTCCGCCCCGCGGGCCGCGACCCGGTGGACGACTGCCAGGTCGAGTGGGAGGGCAGGAACCCGCTGTGCGGGGACGAGGTGACCGTGCGGGTGCGCCTGGACGGCGACCGGATCGCGGGCCTCCAGGTGGTCGGCCACGGCTGCTCCGTGTCGGTCGCGTCGGGGTCCATGCTCGCGTCCGAATTGAAGGGCCGCACCCTGCCCGACGCGTACCGGCTGCTCCGGGGCCTGAAGGCGATGCTCCGCAACGAGGCGCTCCCGGACGACCTGGACCTCGGCGACCTCAAGGCGCTCGAAGGGATCCGCGAGCTGCCCGTGCGCGTCAAGTGCGCGCTCCTGCCGTGGACGACCTTCGAGGAGGGAATGATGCAATGGCCGCAACCGCAGCCGACGTCTTCGACAAGCTCCGGCCCCTGATCGAGCCCGAGCTGGGAGTGCCGATACTGGATCTGGGCATGATCTACGGCGTCGAGATCCAGGACGAGGGTCGGAAGGCGCACGTCCGCATGGCGCTCACGTCGCCGATGTGCCCGATCGCGCCCTACCTGATCGAGATGGTCCGCACCGCGGCGATGGAGACCGACGGCCTGGAGGACGCCTCGGTCGAGATCGTCTGGGACCCGCCCTGGGACCCGTGGACCATGGCCACCGACGACGCCCGCGCCGCGCTTGGCCTGGAGTAGCCGCGCAGTCCCTCCCCAGTCCCTCCCCGCCGGTTGATCGCGACACGCCCGTTTCGGTAGGATCCCCCCGGGGCAAGCCGGGAGTGGCCTATGAGGACCGTGATGTGGAATGCCTGGATCCGCCGGGCGATCCCGGCCGTCGCGATCGGGGGGATCCTGGCAGCCGCCGCGCAGGCCCGCGCAGACGGGGGGTACTTCGTCCCGCACGCCGACGTCGCGCTGGGCAAGGTCGCATCGATCGGTGCGCAGCGGGCCCTGATCTGGTTCCGGCCGCGCACGATCGAGCTGCACGTCGAGACCCGGTCCGGCGGCGACGCCACGGGCTTCTACTGGCTCCTGCCGCTCCAGGCGGTGCCGGAGGCCGTGCTCGAGGCGCACTCGGCATTCCTCGACTCGCTGGACGCGGCCACGG
>VGRB01000284.1 GCA_016875475.1 Deltaproteobacteria bacterium | reverse complement strand
AAATGTCGCAGTCAACCAGGAAGCTGCCGTAGTCCTTGTCCGGGCCGTCCGGGTTCGCGTTCGTCACCTCGACCGCGGTCACGCGTACGAGCACGCCCTCGAGCGGCTCGGCCTTCAACGGGTCCTGCCCGCCGAGGTCGCACGGGTCGATCTCGAGCGGCTCGGGCGCGGTCGTGGTCCCCTTCTTCTGGAAGCCCGTCGCGGACAGCTCGCTCATGCAGTAGTACTCGTCGTACTTCCCGGTCACGGACACCATGTCCCCGACCGCGACCTCCATGCCGAGGGTCTTCAGCCCGACGACCAGGAACCCGCCCCACTGCTGCGCGGTCGCGGCCTCGTCCGCCACGTAGAACCCGTGCAGCGTGTAGGACGCGTCGAACCGCGGCGAGGTGACCACGGCGTCGAAGGACACGTTCTCGGAGATGGTCACGCTCTTGTCCGGGCTCGCGCAGGTCGTGCTGTCGCCCGCCTTCTGGATCTCCGCGATCGCGCCGGCCGGGGTGACGGGCACGTCGGTTCCGGCGTCGTTCTCGATCACCTCGGGCGACGGCTCGGGGGTGACCGTCCCGGCCTTCACCATGTCGGCCTCGCTGCGCGGCAGGAGCACGAACTTGCCGAAGTTGTAGGCGACCACGCCCACGATCTCGTCGAACTCGTCGCCGACCGTGCGCTCGCCCGAGTCCTTGCTCATGTAGGGGAGCTTGAAGGTGTTCGACACGATCAGCCCGCAATCCACCACGAACGAGCCGTAGTCCTTCGGGTCGTCCGGGTTCGCGTTCTCGACCGTGACGTCCTTGACGCGCACGAGCACGCCCTCGAGCGCCTCGGCCTTCGCCGCGTCCTGCTCGCCGAGGTCGCACGGGTCGATGTCGAGCGCCTGCGGCACGTACGCGGTGCCGGCCGCGGTCGCCGCCGAGCCCTTGATCTCGGTGTAGCAGTAGTACTCGAGGTGGTCGCCGGTGAAGTCGATCACGTCGCCGGGGCCGAAGTCGGTCGCGAGCGAGGTCGGGAAGACCACCTGGATCCCGTGCCACGCGGCGGCCGAGGGGCCCTGGTCCGCCACGAAGTACCCGTCGAGCGAGGCCGACGCGGAGAACTTCGGGCTGGTCACGACGGCGCCCTTGAACTCGATGCCCGTCCCGAACGTCACGGACTTCCCCGTGTCGCCGCAGGTCTTGCTGTCCGCGGACTCCTGGATCGCCGCGATGCCGGTGTCGGTCACGGGGACGTCGGTCGGGGGCACCTCGGGCTGCACGTCGGGCTCGACGCCCTCCTTCGGCACGTCCGGCACCACCTCGACCGGCTGCTGGTCGGGCTTCGGCTCGACCGGGGTCGCGCCGTGGAGGAGCATGTCCGACTCGCCGCGCGGGTGCAGGACGTACTGTCCGTAGCTGTACTGGACGACGCCCACGATCTCGTCGAACTTGTCGCCGACCGTGCGGGAATCCGTGGCCGAGGACATGTAGGGCGGCCAGAACAGCGGGCCGACGATCAGGTTGCAGTCCACCGCGAACATGCCGTGGTCCTTGCCGTCCGACCCGGGCACGCTCGCCTTCTCGACCGTCACGTCCGCGATGCGCACGAGCACGCCCTCGAGCGGCTCCGCCTTCGCGTCCTGGTCGCCCAGCTCGCAGGGGTCGATCGTGAGCGGCGCAGGGACCGAGCCCGTGCCGACCGACTCGGTCGAGTCCAGGCCGAGCTGCGTCATGCAGTAGTACTCGGTGTGCTCGCCGGTGAACTGGATCTTCTCGCCCGGCTTGTAGTCGGTCCCGAGCGCCGAGTCGAGCGTCGCCTGGATCCCGGTGTAGGGCAGGGCGCCCGCGAGGTCCGGGACGGCCAGGAAGTACCCGTCGAGCTTCGGCTGGCCGGTGGTCTTGTCCTTGTAGGCCACGAACTTCGGGGACACGACGATCGCGGTCCCGGTCAGGCCCGTCGCGAAGTTCGCGATCGAGGACGCGGTGCAGTCGGTGCTGTCCTTCGACATCTGCGCCTGGACGATCGGGTGGTCCGTCGGGATCTCGACGTCGCCCATGCCGTCCGGGATCAAAACGTCCGGGGGCTTCGTGTCGGGCTTCACGTCCTTGTTGTCGGACGTGGTGCCGTCCGGCGTCTCGATCGTGTCGTCCGAGGGCGTGCCGCCCGAGTCCCGGCCGCCGCACGCGGCGAGGGAGACGGCGGCGATCGTGGTCAGGATCGCGAACGGGAGCTTCTTCATCTTGGCCTCCAGGCTTCCAGAAAAGCGGGGGGAAGATACAGGAACGCGGGCGGGGTGTCAATTTGGGTGCAAGTGATGGAAAATGCAGGATGTTTTCTGTCCCGAATCGACCGCGGTCGATGGTGCGCGCGCCGGCGCCGTCATGTGCGCGCCGCGGCGCGGGCCGCGGTATCATGCCCGTGTCCCGGACGAGGTCGTGCGATGGCGCGGCGCCCGGTCCTGATCGTTCTCCTGTCGGCGGCGGTCGCGGCGTGTTCGGGCGGCGGGGGCGCCGCCGCGGATCCCGGACCGCCGGACCTCCCCGCGGACCTCTCCCCCGATTTCGAGCCCGAGCCCGAGCCCTTGCCCGACTCCGCCCCCGACCCCGTACCCGACCCCGTACCAGAGCCCGTACCCGACTCGGGATCCGACCCCGGGCCCGACTTGCCGCCCGATCTCGCCCCCGACGCCTCCTCCGACTCCCCCCCCGAGACCGACGCCCCGCCGGACCCCGGCCCCGGCCCCGGCCCGGCCGCGGAGTACGCGGGTCGCATCCACCTCGTGGAGCGCTTCCAGCCGGGCTCCGGGCCGACCTGGGGCCATGTCCGGGTCGTGTTCACGGACGCGCCGGACCCGGCGGCGCACGAGCTGGTCGCCGAGTCCGGGCCGTGCCGGTACTACCGCGTCCTGGCGCTCGACGCCTGCGACCCGCCCTGCGAGGCGGAGCAGAGGTGCCTCCCGGGCGGCACATGCGCCCCGTGGCCGAAGCGGCTGTCCGCCGGGCCGGTCACCGTGACCGGGCTCAAGGCCGCCGTGACCGCCACGCCCGACGACACCGCGTGGTACTCGGTCGTCCCCGACCCGCCGGACGACCTGTTCGACGCGGGCGCCGCGATCGTCGTGAGCGCCCCGGGCGCCGGGATGCCGGCCTTCGAGGCGCACGTCGCCGGCGTCGCGGACATGGAGCCGGGCTGGCCGGGCACGCTCCGGATGGAGGACGGCAAGCCCCTGCCGATCGCCTGGCCGGTCAAGGGCGACGGGGCGCACGTCGAGGTCGCGATCCAGATCGGCTGGCACGGCAAGCCGCCGACGGACATCATCTGGTGCGAGGCGGACGAGGCGTCGGGCGGCGTCGAGGTCCCGGCCGCCTTCGTCGGGATGTTCCCGCCCTGGGGCGGCATGGGCCTGTTCCAGAACCCGTCGTGGGCGCGGCGCGTGTCGCGGACGGTCGTGGACGGGCCGCACGGGCCGATCGAGGTGATGGTCGCGTCGGAGACGTTGATCCACTACCTGCACTGATGCGGCCCGGCATCGCGCGCCCGGCAGCGCGGGGCGGCGGGCAGGGGGCGGGCCGCGCCCCCCTCCGATCGATGCCCCTGGGGCCTGCCGGGTCGGGAAGGTGGGGTAGGCGTCGCGACGGGTGTCGTTCGGGACCGCCTGCCGTGCGGGCCGGGCGGCAGCGCGGAATGATCGGGCGATCACGAGTTGAACAAGGATTCCGTCCTTGTTATGGTAAGGACATGAGCAAGGTGACGAGCAAGCTCCAGGTCACGATCCCGAAGGCCGTTGCCGAGCAGCACGGGGTGCGGGAGGGGAGCGAGGTCGTCTTCGAGTCCGCCGGCGGCGTGATCCGGATGACCCCGGTGGACCCGGGCGCCGGCAGGTACGTCGCGGACGTCGAGTGGCGACTCCGGCTGTTCGATTCGGCGACCGAGCGCCAGCGCCGCCGGCAGGTCGCGACCCGCGTCGGCAGGAAAGTCCGCAAGACCGGCGATCGCGGCTGGACCCGCGAGGAGGCGCACGACCGTGGCGTGGATCGCTGACACGAACGTGCTCGTGTACCGGTTCGATCCCCGCTTCCCTGCGAAGCAGGGGATCGCGACCCGTCTTCTCCGCGAGGGCCTCGCCTCGGGCGACTGCAGGGTTCCCCACCAGGCCATCGTCGAGTTCGTGTCCGTCGTGACGAAGCCCCTGCGGCCGGACGGGCGCGTCCTGCTTTCGCGGGAGGACGCGTGTCGCGAGGCCGAGGATCTCATGGCGCAATTCCCGATCCTCCTGCCGACCGAGTCCCTGGTCCGCCTCGCGCTCCGCGGCTGGATCGCCTACGGGTTGTCGTGGTTCGACGCGCAGATGTGGGCGTGCGCCGAGCACTACGGCGCGCGCGCCCTCTACTCCGAGGACTTCCAGCACGACCGGCTGTACGGGTCCGTGCGCGCCGTGAACCCGTTCCTTCCTCCCGCGCCTTGACACGATCGACGCGCCGCGACATGCTGCGTTGCAGGCCCGAGAACGGGGTGCGCGATGTCCCGGAAGCCCGACGACGCGAGGCGGACGCTGACCGCGGTGAACCCGGCGACCGGCGAGGCGCTCGGCGAGGTCCCGCTCGCCACGGCGGACGAGGTGCGCGCGCGGATCGAGGCCGCGAACCAGGCCTTCCCGGCGTGGTCCGCGCTGTCCGTCGAGCAGCGCGCACGGTACCTGCAGCGCGCACGCGACTACATGCTGGACCGGCTGGACGAGGTCTGCGCGACCATCTCCCGCGAGAACGGCAAGCCGCGCGTCGAGGCGCTCTCGTCCGAGGTCTTCCTGGTCGCCGACCTGATCACGCTGTACGCGGCGCGCGCGCCCAGCATCCTGGCGGACCGGTCGATCCCGCTCCACAACCCGCTCTTCAAGGCCACGAAGTCGTCGCGGCTCGTCCACCAGCCGCTCGGCGTGATCTCGATCGTCACGCCGTGGAACTACCCGTTCTCCATCCCGATGTCGGGGATCGTGTTCGCCCTGCTCGCCGGGAACACGGTCGTGTTCAAGCCGGCGTCCGGGACCGCGCTGGTCGGCCTGAAGATCGACGAGATCCTGAACCAGGGCGGCGGGCTGCCGCCGGGGGTGCTCAACACGGTGGTCGCGGCCGGGTCGTCGGTCGGGACCGCGCTCTTCGAGCCCCCCGTGAGGAAGGTCGTGTTCACCGGATCGACCGAGGTCGGCCGCCGGATCCACGAGATCGCGGCGAGGAGCTTCATCCCGACCGTGATGGAGCTGGGCGGCAAGGACCCGATGATCGTGTGCGACGACGCGGACATCGACCTCGCGGCGGCCGGCGCGGTGTGGGGCGCGTTCACGAACTGCGGGCAGGTGTGCGCGTCGGTCGAGCGCGTCTACGTGGCGCGGTCCGTCCACGACCGGTTCGTCGAGAAGGTCGCGGCGCGGACGCGGGCGCTGCGCGTCGGCGCGGACGCGGACCACGAGGTCGACGTCGGCCCGCTCGCGAACCCGGAGCAGCTCGCCACGGTCGAGGCGCAGGTCGTCGACGCGCTGTCCAAGGGCGCGCGCGTGGTCGCCGGGGGCCGCCGCCCGGTGGGTCCGGGCAACTTCTTCGAGCCCACGGTCCTCGCGGACGTGAACCACACCATGAAGGTGATGCGCGAGGAGACGTTCGGGCCGCTCCTCCCGATCATGCCGTTCGACAGCGAGGACGAGGCGGTCCGGCTCGCGAACGACTCGGAGTACGGGCTGACGGCGTCCGTCTGGACGCGGGACCGCGAGCGCGGCGAGGCGATCGCGAGGCGGCTGCTCGCCGGCACCGTGACCGTGAACGACTGCGTCTACACCTACGGCCTGTGCGAGACGCCGTGGCAGGGGGTCAAGGACTCGGGCATCGGCCGGTCGCACTCGGACGCGGGCCTGCTGGAGTTCGTGTTCCCGAAGCACGTGAACGTGGACCGCTCGCCGGGCTTCATGAAGCGGCGGATGTGGTGGTTCCCGTACGGGCGCGCCGCGTACGAGGTCCAGAAGCTGGCGGTCCGCGCGTTCGTCAGCGCGAAGGCCATGCCGCGGTTCCTCGCCTCGGTCATCGGGCGCAAGGACTACCGCAAGGCCCTCATGTGACGGGGCCGGTACCCGGCCCTATACTTGGACGAACCGGGTCGGGGTCGGGGGGCCGGCCCCCGGAGTGCGGCATGTACGCCGTCGAGGACATCGTCGCCAAGCTCAAGGCGTACCAGCCCGACGCGGACATGGACCTCGTCAGGCGGGCCTCCGCGTATGCGGAGCAGGCGCACGCGGGCGTCAAGCGGCTGTCGGGCACACCCTACATCCAGCACCCGCTCGCGGTCGCGGACCTGGTCGCGACGCTGCACCTGGACGTGACATCCATCTGCGCGGCCCTGCTCCACGACGTGCGCGAGGACGCGCCGGACCGCTCCCAGGACCTGGAGCAGCGCTTCGGCCGCGAGATCGCGGGCGTGGTCGAGGGCGTGACCAAGCTCGCCCGCTACCAGTTCACGTCCCGCCAGGAGAGCCAGGCCGAGAACTTCAAGAAGATGCTGGTCGCGATGTCGAAGGACATCCGCGTCCTGCTGGTGAAGCTCTGCGACCGGCTCAACAACATGCGGGAGCTGGAATTCCACACCCCCGCGAAACAGAAGGAGATCTCGGAGGAGACGCTCCGGATCTACTCCCCGCTCGCGGAGCGGCTCGGGATCTCGTGGATCCGCACTGAGCTGGAGGACCTCGCGTTCCGCTTCCTGTGGCCCGAGGAGCACGCGACGCTCCGCCAGCAGGCCGAGGCGCGGCTGAAGGAGCGCGCCGGCTTCATCCGGGACGTGGTCGACACGATCCGGACCACGCTCGAGAAGGCGGGGCTGAGCGGGTTCGAGGTGTTCGGCCGCCCGAAGAACCTCTACGGCATCTACCGCAAGATGCGCACCCAGGGCATCGACCTCGACCACGTGTACGACTTCGTGGCGTTCCGCGTGATCGTGAAGGAGGTCGTGGACGCCTGGGTGGTGCTCGGGTACCTGCACAACCTCTGGACGCCGATCCCGTCGCGCTTCAAGGACTTCATCAACGTCCCGAAACCGAACGGGTACCGGTCGCTGCACACGTCCGTCTTCGGCCCGCGCCAGGAGCCGATGGAGATCCAGATCCGC
>VGRB01000283.1 GCA_016875475.1 Deltaproteobacteria bacterium | reverse complement strand
CCACGCCGCGTGCGAAGACCTCCGGCAGGAGCCGCGGGCACCCGACGCCGTTCGAGAGGAAGCGCGTCCAGGCCTCCGCGTTTCCAGGGTCGCCCGCGAGTTCCTCCAGCGCGGCACGGGCCGCGGACTCCGGGTCGGCCGCGGATTCAGGGTCGGGCGCGGACTCCGGGTCGGCCGCGGACTCCGGGTCGGCCGCGGACCCGATCGGCTCCGCGGGTGCTGGCGGGGCCTCGGGGCCGGAAGGCGCCGCGGCGAAGCGGAGCACCACGGCCTGCCCGGCCTCGACCGCGACGAGCCGAACGCCGCGCGTCACGGGCACCTTGAACCCGAGCGGCGCGAGCAGGGCGCCGAGGAGCGGCCGGAGCAGCGCGAGGCCGACGCCGGCGCCGCCCGGGACGAGCATCCGGCCGGGCAAGGCGGGGAGCAGGAGCGACGGGATCCGCGACCAGCCGGTGCCGTCCGTGCGGCCGTATGCACGCGGCTCCGCCGGGAGCAGTCGCACGTCGGCCGCGTCGCCGGCGGGGGCCGCTGCGACCCGGAGCCTCGTCGAAACCGGGGCGCGGCCGACCTTCCCGAGGAGGACGAGCCTCCCCGCGGCCTCCACGACCGCCGTGACCGCGCCCGGGGGAACCGCCCCCGGGGGAACCGCCCCCGGGGGAACCGCGCCCGGCGTCCCGGCGTCGCCCCGCCGTCGGAGGCGCTCCGAGAGCGCCCGGAGCGACACCCGGAGGGTGACCGATTCCAGGCACGACAGGTGCGAGGCGAGGGCGCGCGGCCCGGACGAGTAGTCGAACGGGTAGCGCACGTGCGGGACGCGGAGCACGAGGTCGGACACCGCGCACAGGTCCCCGATCGCGGCGTGCGCCAGCCGGATCCGGACGCCGTCGCGGCCCATCTCCAGCGAGAACACGGCCCGGTCGCCGGGCGCCGGGCGGGGCGCCAGCGCCTTCTCGACCACGTCCTCAGCCGGCATGCCGGCGTCTCCGAAGAGCTGCGCCGAGGAGGAGGGCACAGGACGCCAGGGGGCCGCCTCCGAAGGCCGCGGCGCCGCAGCCGCCGCTCGACGGGTTCGAGGCGCCCGAGCCGGTGTCGGGGACAATCGCCGCCGCGTCGGCCTGCGAGCCCTGGTCCGGCGGGGGAGACGGCACGTCGGGCCGGTCGGGATCGGCCGCGGGCACGTCCGGGGAGGCCGTCCCGTCGGGGGTCGCGGGGAGGTCCGCCGCGACCGGCACGTCCGGGACCGCCGGAGCGTCCGCGACGTCCGGGACCGGCACGCCCGCGTCCTCCTGCGCCGCCTCCGGCAGCGGCTCCGGGCCGGGTTCGGGCGGGGCCGTGAAGCAGGGATCCACGCCGCCCGGGTATGCCTTCTCGTACGTGAAGCTCTCGATGTCCTTGGAGTTTCCCGGGTTGTCGTTCAGGAGCTGCTGCGCGGTCGCACGCGCGGTGTACCTGAGCCGGTTCCGCTCGATCTCGATACGCACGAAGTGGTGCGAGCCCGAGCACGTCGCGCTGCCCTTGGCGCCGCCGCAGAACAGGCCGATCGCGATGTTGTAGGTCAGGGCGCCGCCGCCGCCCGACACCACGTAGTAGGTGCCGTCCTCCGGATCGTCGACCGGGATGCCCTCCTCGTCGCCGCCGTTGCCCCGCATCGGCTGGAAGCGCTCGTAGAAGTGGTTGTGGCCGTAGAACACGAAGTCCACGTGGTGCTTGTCGAACACGGGTGTGAGCGCCGCGTTCTGGCCGACCTCGTTCGGGGGGTGCGAGACGTCGAGCAGCCCGAGCAGGCTCGAGCTGGTGTAGACCGGGTGGTGGAAGAACACGAACTTCCACAGACGCGGGTTGTCGGTCAGGACCTGGTCGAGCCACGCGGCCTGGCTTGCCATCCCGTCGTCCTCGTAGGTCTGGCTCGACAGCGAGACCACGATCGCGTTCCCCGCGGTGAACCAGTAGAAGTCCTCCGTGTTCGTGACCGTGTTGCGGGGCAGGTGGAACACCTGGTTGTAGAACGCGCCGTCGCCGTCCACCGGGCCGTCGTCGTGGTTCCCGAGGGTCGGCATGTGCGCGGCCGCGGCCAGCGCGTCCCCGGACCGCTCGAGCCAGTTCCGCCACTGCTTGGCCTGCTTTCCCTCGCGGACCAGGTCGCCCGAGTTGAGCAGGAACAGCGGCTGGGAAGCTACCGCCTCCTCCAGGATCCTCGTCCAGCGCGGGGAGGCGCCGGAGTCGTCGTCGCTGCGGTCGTCCCCGAGGACCACGAACCGCAGGGCCGAGCACGCGTCGCCCGGCGCGGTCGTGAACGTGCGATCCCCGCTCCACCCGTCCGGGCCGCCGACGCGGTAGTGGTACGTGTAGCCCGGGATCAGCTCCGTCAGCGTCACCTCGTGGATCGCGAGGAGCTCGCCCGGTCCCTGGAAGGCCGTTCCGGTCCTGGTCAGGCCGTACGCCTCGTCCGCGCCGTATTCGACCACGCTTCCGTCGCCCGTCGAGTCGGAGTTCCAGGCGATCCCGATGCTGGTCGCTGTGTCCGGCAGGGGGTACGACAGCCGGACGTGACGGGGCTGGCCGGCTTCCGCGGCAGCGGACACCGCCAGGAGCAGCGCAAGAAACGACATGAATCGCAGCGACTTCCTCATTGGGGCCACCTCGCGCAGCGATTCTATTCGCTGGGGACGGGGCCTTCAACCGGATCGGGGCGGGCACCTCCGCTCGCGGTCCGGCTTTCCGACAGATCGGATCGGATGGCGACCGGAGGTGGTGCTGGTGCTGGGGGATGTCGGGAATGTCGGGAAGCGTGGAAGTCCCCGGGAACGGATGGTGGAATCCCCCATGGAAGCCTGTCGGATGTCGGGTGGATTCCCGGGGGAAACGGGTAGGTCGAATGTAGGGAACGGGCCTCCGGACAGCCTCGCTACAGGTTCCGACAGGGTTTGCGACAGGGTTTCCGACAACAGGGCAGGCGGGTGCCCGGGCCGGCGGCGGCTCGGCCCCCGATTCCGGGGTCACAGGGCCTTCACGAAGAGGTACTTCGAATCGCCCGGTTGTTAGAACTCCTCCACGATCGCCTCGACCTCGTAGCCGCAACGCAGGTAGAACCGGCGCGTCGGGAGGTAGAGGTCGCGGGACGAGGTCTCGATGTAGACGCGTCGGCCGCCGGCGGCCCGGATGCGCTCCTCGGACTCCAGGAGGATGCGGCGCCCGATGCCTCCGCCGCGGCACGCGTCGCGGACCGCGATCCAGTAGAGGTCGAAGCTCCACTGCGTGCAGCAGATGGGGCCGAAGCACGAGTACCCCACCGTGTCGCCGCCGCGGTCCGCGAACACGAAGTGGTAGCCGCTCCCGGTGCCCCTGGCGAGCCGCTCGCGGACCAGCTCCTCCGCGATCTCGATCTCGTGCGGAAGGAAGAAGCCGGAGGACTCCACGATCCGGCGCACCGCGTGTGCGTCGGAGGGGTTCACGGTATCACGGAGGGACAGGTCCGCGGGCGCCGCCGCGGCCGTTCCGCTGGGCGTCGCCGTTGCCGCTGGAGGCTGCATTGGTCTTGGTCCCCTTCCCGTTGCCGCCAGCGGCGCGCGCCCCCTTGGCCCCCTTGCCGCCGGACAGGAACAGCTCGCCCGACCGGTGCGGCCGGCGGGCGTCGGCGAGTATACGCTGGACGACCTGCTCCGGGGTCATGCCCGCGCGGCCGGCGGACGCCATGAAGCCGGCGTGCGCGGACAGGCAGGGGTTCGCGTTGACCTCCAGCACGTAGGGCGTGCCGTCGTTCGCCACGCGGAAGTCCACGCGCGCGTACCCGCTGCAGCCGAACAGGTGCCAGCAGCGGATCGCGACCGCGCGGAGGCGCTCGAGGAGCGGGGCGTCGTCCGGTCGCAGATCGTAGGATCGGACCGTGTGGGAGTACTCGTACGAGTTCTCGTCCCACTTCGCGCGGTAGCCCAGGACCCGGAGCTTGCCTTCGGGGTAGTCGAAGGTCATCTCGGCGACCGGGAGGACCTCGGGGCCGCCCGGGCCGCCGAGCACGCCCACGTTGAACTCGCGGCCCTCGACGAACTGCTCGGCGAACGCGGACCCGCCGAGCAGGGGCAGGCGCAGCTCCATCTCGTGCAGGAGGCGGCCGCGGTCCGGCACGACGGAGTCCTCGTCCAGGCCGATCGAGGCCTCCTCCCAGACCGACTTGACGATGTACGGCGGGTCGAAGTGGATCTCGCCCGCGGAGACCTCGTCGAGCGTGACCCACGCCGGGGTCGGCACGCCCGCCGCGGCGAGCGCGCGCTTGGCCATGACCTTGCTGCTGGTCTGGAGCATGGCCTCCGGGCCGGACCCGGTGTAGGGCACGCCGAGGCGATCGAGCAGCGAGGGCGCGAGGTGGGCGAGGCGGCCCTGGCGGTCCACGGTCTCGGCCAGGTTGAACACGACCGCGGGCCGCAGCCGGCGAAGCGCGTGGGCGACGGAGCGCATGTCGAGCGTCATCGCGAGCGGCATCACGTCGTAGCCGAGCCGCGTCAGGATGCCGGTCAGGAAGTCCATCTCGGTCGCGAGGTCCGACAGGTCCGCGGGCGCGCCCGAGTCGATCTTCTCGTGCAGCATGACCACGCGCGGAGCGGTCCGGGACGCGGGCACGCGGGGGGGCTTCGGGACCTTCGGGACGGCGGCGCGGGTGGTGGCAAGGCCGGCGGGCAGCAGGGCGGGCCGTGCCGGGATGCGCCGGGTGGCCGACGCCATGATCCGCTCGATCAGGTCGCGGTAGGACACCCCGGAGAGCTTCGCCAGGATCGGCAGGTCCGAGATGTCGGGATTCAGGCCCGCGAGCGGGTTGACCTCCAGGAAGCGCGGGTTGCCGTCCCCGTCCGCGCGCACGTCCACGCGGCCGGCGTCGCGGCAGCCGAGGCCCTTCCACGCGTCGAGCGCGAGGTCGAGCGTGCGAGCCACCGCGGGGTCGGCCGGGTCGCCGAGCCGGTACTCGACGAGGTCCTCGTAGTGAGCCTTGTTGTGGTACGAGTAGACCTCCTGCTCGGCCTTGTTGTTGAGAAGGACCTCCATCGCGCCGATCGCGACGGCCTCGTCCCCGGTCCCCACGACCCCGACCGTGAACTCGCGGCCGGACAGGAACGTCTCGACCAGGACGGGCTGGTTGAACTTCTCCAGGAGCTGGCGGCAGGTCTCGCGCAGGTCGTCGCGCGTGCGGATCTTGGACACGCCGGTCACGCCCTTGCTGGTGCCCTCGGCGACCGGCTTCGCGAACAGCGGGAACGGCAGGTCCACGCCGTCCGCGTCCTCGATCCGGGAGACCACCGCGAACTCGGCCGTCGGGATGCCGAGGTCGCGCACGAGACGGTTGCAGGTCGCCTTGTGGAGCGCGATCGCGCAGACCATCGGGTCCGAGAAGGTGTACGGGATCGCGTACGCGTCGAGCACGGCCGGGACCTGGGCCTCGCGCCCGAAGCCGTAGAGACCTTCCGCGATGTTGAACACCAGGTCCCAGCGGTGGCCGCGCGACAGGCGCTCGACCAGGCGGCGCACGTTGCCGATGCGGTCCGTCTGGTGGCCGAGCTCGCGGAGGGTCGACTCGATCGCCTCGACCGTGTCGATGCGGTCGAACTCGACCGTGTCCTCCTCCCCGAACCCGATGTCGAGGTACTCCTGGCGCAGGTCGTACGTGATTCCGTTCTTCATCCGGATGGCTCCCTGCTGTCGGATGGCTCCCTGCTGGACGGGGTCGATGGAACTAGCGGGGGGGGATCGGCGTCGCGGGTCTGCCAGTCGGGGACGGACCCTGACGCCGGGATCAGCGAAGCCGCGGCCTCTTCCACCTGGAAGGAGCCTCCTGGTGGCCCGCCGGGGCGACCACCGTGCTCTGGAACGCCGCAATGGTGAGGGGTCGTGCGGGTCGTGTCAACAGGAATTTTGGGGGTGCGGGCCTGGGATGGGGCAGGAGGGGCAGACGGGCACGGGCACGGGTACGGGTACGGGTACGGGGACGGAAGAGCGTCGAGACCAGGGGGGGTAAATGGCCCCCCGAAGGGCGTAGGTTTGCGGCCGCGCGGCCCGACGGCTACAATAGGCCCGTCGCGCGGAACCGGCGGGAATGTGGGGCGCGACCGCAAGCGCGCGCTCGTTGTCGCGGGGTTTGCGCGCCGGACGAAACGAGGGCTGATGGACAGGAGAAGGGACCAGCGGGACACGACGCTGTTCTGCTCGTTCTGCGGGAAATCGCAGAACCAGGCCCGCAGGCTGATCGCCGGGCCGAACGTCTACATCTGTGACGAGTGCGTCTCCCTCTGCAACGACATCGTGGCCGAGGAGGCGGACCGCGAGCGCCGCCAGACCCGCCAGCAGGGACTGCCCAAGCCGCGCGACATGATGAAGGTGCTCGACGAGTACGTGGTCGGGCAGCAGTACGCGAAGAAGATCCTGTCGGTCGCGGTCTACAACCACTACAAGCGGGTCGAGGCCAGGGGACGGAGGCGGACCGGCGAGGTCGAGCTGCAGAAGAGCAACATCCTGCTCCTCGGGCCCACCGGGAGCGGGAAGACCCTGCTGGCGCAGACGCTCGCTCGCGTGCTGAAGGTGCCGTTCGCGATGGCGGACGCGACCACGCTGACCGAGGCCGGCTACGTCGGCGAGGACGTGGAGAACGTCGTCCTGTCGCTCCTCCAGAACGCGGACTGGGACGTCGAGGCGGCGCGCCGCGGGATCATCTACATCGACGAGATCGACAAGATAGCGCGCAAGGGAGACAGCCCGTCGATCACGCGCGACGTGTCGGGCGAGGGCGTCCAGCAGGCCCTCCTGAAGATCCTGGAAGGCACGATCGCGAACGTCCCGCCGAAGGGCGGCCGCAAGCACCCGCAGCAGGAGTTCATCCAGGTCGACACGACCGACATCCTGTTCGTCTGCGGAGGCGCGTTCGTCGGGCTGGACAAGCTCGTCGAGGCGCGCCAGCGAGGCGGCACCATGGGGTTCGGGGCGCGTGGCGTGCACCTCCACGGCAGGCGCGACGTCGGCGAGGTCCTGCTGGACATGCAGCCCGAGGACCTCATCAAGTACGGGATGATCCCCGAGTTCGTCGGCCGCTTCGCCGTGGTCGCGCCGCTGATGGAGCTGGACGAGGAGGCGCTGGTGCGCATCCTGACCGGCCCGCGCAACGCGCTGACCAAGCAGTACCGCTGGCTCTTCCAGATGGACGGCGTGGAACTGAAGTTCACCCC
>VGRB01000282.1 GCA_016875475.1 Deltaproteobacteria bacterium | reverse complement strand
CCGGCGACTTGTTTCCAGAGACTGACTAACGCAAGTTCGAGAAGCTCGCCAAACTCATGACGTTTCGAGACGACCTGATCGCCCCCCTCGGGCGGGCGTGCCTCCGCATGCGGCGGGGAAGGTCCACCCGATCGGGGGATTGCGTTCCGGAGACATCGTGCTACAATTCCCCGGTTTTTGCGGTCCCCGTGGACCTCGGAGGCGATGACATGGTGAAGCTGAGACTGGCGCGGTTCGGCGCGAAGAAGAAGCCCTTCTACCGGATCGTGGCGACCGATTCCCGCGGCAAGCGCGACGGCCGGTTCATCGAGCTGCTCGGGACGTACGACCCGAAGGTGGACCCGCCCGCGGTGACGCTCCAGGCGGAGCGCATCCAGTACTGGCTGTCCGTCGGCGCGGAGCCGTCGGGCACGGTCGGCCGCATCCTGCACCACAGCCTGGAGAAGGCCGCGGCGGCGCAGGGCGCGACGAAGTAGCCCTAGTCCCTTCAACAGGGGGCGTGCCATGGCCGACATGAAGAACCTGGTCACGTTCATCGCCCAGGCCCTCGTGGACAAGCCCGACGAGGTGTCGGTCACCGAGGTCGAGGGCGAGGCGACGTCCGTGATCGAGCTGCGCGTCGCCAAGGACGACATGGGCAAGGTCATCGGCAAGATGGGCCGGACCGCGAAGGCCATCCGCACCGTCGTCAATGCGGCGGCGACCAAGCACAAGAAGCGCGCGGTCCTGGAGATCGTCGAGTAGGCGGTCCTCCCGCGCGGCCGGCGCCCGGTATTCTCGCTGACCCCGCAAGGCGGAATTCCCCATGGAGACCGGGTCCGAGGTGCTCGTGCCCGTCGGCCGGATCGTCGGCGCGCACGGGCTCGCGGGCGAGGTCGTCTTCAGGCCGTACAACCCCGACTCGGATCAGCCCCGCCCGCTCTCGAAGGTCTTCCTGGTGGACCCGTCCGGGACCCCTTCGCCGGTCCGCGTCCGGTCGGTGCGCCCGGGCCCGAAGGGCGTGCTCGTCCGCCTCGACGGGGTCGCGGACCGCACCGCGGCCGAGGCGCTTCGCGGGCGCGAGGTGGCCGTCCCCCGGTCGTCGCTGCCGCCGCCCGGGGAAGGCGAGTTCTACTGGGTGGACGTGATCGGCGCGCCGGTCCGGGTCCGCGACGGAGACGAGATCGGCCGGGTCGCCGAGGTCTTCCGCGGCGCGACCGACGTGATCGTCGTGCGAGGCGAGGGCGGCGAGCGGATGGTCCCGGTGGTCGAGGGGTTCGTGCTCGAGATCGGCCCGGCCGGGGTGCTGCTCGACCCTGCCGCGCTGGAGGAGCCCGAGTGAGCGCGGCATCGACGCCGACGACGTTCGTCTTCGAGGTACTGACGCTGTTCCCGGAGATGGTCCGGCAGGCGGTGTCGCACTCGATCCTGGGACGCGCCATCGCGTCGGGCGCCATCGCGGTGCGCGTGCGAGACATCCGCGACCAGACGACCGACCGCCACCGGACCGCGGACGACGTGCCGTACGGCGGCGGCGCCGGCATGGTGATGAAGGTTCCGCCCGTGGCGAAGTGCGTCCGTTCGGCGCGCGCCGCGGCGCCCGGCGCGCCGGTCGTGCTGTTGTCCGCGTCCGGGCGGCTCTTCTCGCAGGCGGACGCCCGGCGGTTCGCCGCGGGCACTGGGCTCGTCCTGGTCTGCGGCCACTACGAGGGCGTGGACGAGCGGGTCGCGGAGCACTACGTGGACGAGGAGGTCGCGATCGGGGACTACGTCCTGTCCGGCGGCGAGGTCCCGGCGCTCGCGGTGCTGGACGCGGTCGCGCGGCTCCTGCCCGGCGTGGTCGGGAACAGCGGGTCCCTGCTCGAGGAGTCGCACGAGGGCGGGATGCTCGAGTACCCGCAGTACACGCGGCCGGCCGAGTTCGAGGGGCACGGGGTCCCGGAGGTGCTGCTGTCCGGCAACCACGGCGAGGTCGCGAAGTGGCGCAAGGCGGCGGCTCGCGCGAAGACGGTGCGGAACCGGCCGGACCTCGCCGCGCACCTCCCGCCGGAGCCCGAGCCGAAGCGGAAGGGCGCGGGGAGGCCGCCGCGCCTCGGCCGGCCGCCGGAAGGGGGCGGGCGATGAGGGGACGGTCCGGCATGCCGACCCTGCGCCCCCGCGCGCCGGTCGCGGTCGCGCTGGTCCACCATCCGGTCTACGGGCGGAACCGCGAGGTCGTGACCACGTCCGTGACCGGGTCGGACATCCACGACGTGGCGCGCATCGCGCGGACGTACGGGGCCGAGCCGTACTACATCGTGAACCCGGTCGCGGCGCAGCGCGACATGGTCGAGGCGATCGCGCGCAAGTGGACCGAGGGGGAGGAGTGCGCGTCGGGCCATCCGCGCGGCGAGGCGATATCCCTCATCCGCGTGGTGCCGTCGCTCGCGGACGCGGTCGCGGACCTCGCTGCGCGGGCGGGCGGCCGCCCCGCGGTGATCGTGACCGGCGCGTCGCTGCGGGACGGCGTCGCGACGCACGGGGATGTGAGGAGACGGATCGCGGAAGGGCGCGACCCGGGCGTCCTGATCGTCTTCGGGACCGGGTGGGGGCTGGTGCGCGAGACCGTCGAGGCGGCGGACGTGCGGCTGGAGGCGATCGACGCGGGCACGGGGTTCAACCACCTGCCCGTCCGCGCCGCCGTCGCAATCGTGCTTGACCGCCTGCTGGGTCCGGTTCTATACTAACTGCCCCGCGCGGGGGAGCCTGTGCCTGCGGCGCGGGAGTTCTCTTGGCGAGAGGTGCGAGATGCACAAGACGATCCAGGCGTTCTCGGGCTTCCAGTTCCGTACCGACATCCCCCCGTTCTCGCCCGGAGACACGGTGAAGGTGCATGTCCGCGTCCGCGAAGGCGACAAGGAGCGCATCCAGGTCTTCGAGGGCGTGGTCATCGGCCGGAAGGGCGGCGGGGTCCACGAGACCTTCACGGTCCGGAAGATCTCGTACGGCGTGGGCGTGGAGCGCGTGTTCCCGGTCCACAGCCCGATGATCAACGCGCTCGAGATCATGACCCAGGGCCGCGTCCGCCGCGCGAAGCTGACGTACCTGCGCGGGCTGAAGGGCAAGGCCGCGAAGATCCGCGAGAAGCGGTCGGTCATGGTCGCCCCGGCGACGGGCGCCGACGAGTCGGTGCCGACCGATGAAGCAGTCCAGCCTGTGGAGTGATCGGCCGGATTCGCCCGGGTACGTCGAGTCCTGGGCGCGCAAGGCCGGCCTGCTGCCCGTGCTCGGCCTCGACGAGGCCGGCCGCGGCTGCCTCGCAGGTCCGGTCGTCGTCGCAGCGGTCGTGCTCCCCGACCCCCCCGACGTCCCCGGCATCCGCGACTCGAAGCTCCTGACGCCCGCCGGGCGCGAGGAGGTCGAGGCCCACGTCCGCGCCCTCGCCCTCGCCTTCGCCGTGGTCGAGAGGACGCACGCCCGGATCGACGAGGTGAACATCCTGAGAGCCACGCTGGAGGCCATGCGCGAGGCCGCCGAGGCCGCGATGGCCGCGCTCGCCGCCGCGGGCCGGGGGCCGGTCGGCGTCGTGATCGTCGACGGCAACCAGCCGGTCCCGGGCCTCGCCGCGACGCAGCGCGCGTGGCCGAAGGGCGATCGCCTGTCGCTGAACTGCGCCGCGGCCTCCATCCTCGCCAAGGTCCACCGCGATCGCCTCATGGACGGGATGGACGGCGTCCACCCGGGCTACGGCTTCGCGATCCACAAGGGCTACGCCACGGCGGAGCACCGCGACGCGCTCGCCCGCCTGGGCCCCTGCGCGATCCACCGGCTGAGCTTCGCCCCGTGCCGTCCCGCGGCGCCGGAGGCCGCTTGCGAGGCCGCGCCCGCCGGAGGGGGCGGCGAGTTGCTGTAGCACTCCCCGTCAGAACGCGTCTTCCACGATCGTCACCTCCGCGTCGCGGCCCTTCCAGTGCACGATGCCCACGAACAGGCGCACCTCCTCGTAGTCGATCGGGCGATCCTCCAGCCACGCCGCCGCGGTCCGGCGCACGCGCATCCGCTTGCCCGGGCCGATGCTGTCGGCCGGGTCGTCCGCGTCGCCGCCGCGGCGCGAGCGGACCTCCACGACGACCAGCTCGCGGGCGTTCCGGACCACGAGGTCCAGCTCCCCGAGCCGGCCGACTTCCACGTTGCGGCCGACCACGCGGTAGCCGCGCGCGGCGAGGGCGTCGGCTACCCGTACCTCCGCCGTGCCTCCCATTCGCTTCCGATCGTCGGCCCCGGTGTCCATGCCTCAACTATCGGGCCAGGGCGCGCTTTGTTACACTCGCGCCCGATGGATCTCGCCGAACGGATCCTCGCGGGCGACGTTCGCGCCGCGGCCAGGCTGATGCGGATGCTCGACGACGGGGACGCGCGCGCGGCCGCCGTCATGTCCGCCCTCCACCCCCGCACGGGCCGTGCCCGGATCGTCGGCGTCACCGGCAGCCCCGGCACGGGCAAGAGCACGCTCATCGACGCGCTGATCGCGGCGTTCCGATCCGCGGACCGGCGCGTCGGCGTGGTCGCGGTCGATCCGACGAGCCCGTTCACCGGCGGCGCGATCCTCGGCGACCGCGTCCGCATGCAGCGCCACGCGACCGACGCGGGGGTGTTCATCCGATCGCTCGCGACCCGCGGCCGGCTCGGCGGCCTTTCCGCCTCGACCGGCGAGGTCGTGTCCGTGCTCGACGCGGCGGGCTACGAGCGCATCGTGGTCGAGACCGTCGGCGTCGGCCAGGACGAGGTCGAGATCGTCGGCCAGGCGGACGTGGTCGTGGTCGTGGTCTCGCCGGGGCAGGGCGACGAGGTCCAGGCCCACAAGGCGGGCGTGCTCGAGATCGCGGACGTGCTGGTAGTGAACAAGGCGGACGTGGCCGGCGCCGACCGGACCGCGCGCGACCTGCACCTCGCCGTGGACCTCGCTGCGGCGCGCGCGAAGCACCCGAAGGTGCTCCGGACCGTGGCCTCGACCGGCGAGGGCGTGCCCGGCCTGGTCGCGGAGGTCGAGCGGCTGCTCGCGGAGATGGATCGCGAGGGTCGGTCCGCGGAGGTCGCCCGAGCCCGGACCGAGGCGGTGGTCGCCGACATGGCCGCGGCCGCGTTCGCCGCCCGCATCCGGGAGGTCATGGCCTCCGATCCGGCCGTCCGCGACGCGGTCGACCGCGTCCACCGGCGCGAGGCCGCGCCCCGTGACGCCGCCGACCTCCTGGCCGGGCGCGTCGTCGCCGCGGGGACGCACGGGGGCGGACAGTGAGCGCGAAGCGGTCGCGAAGGCGCGATCCGGAGCCCGCTCGGCCCGCGCCGCCGCCGTCCGCGCCGCCGTCGCCCGCCATTCGCGTCGCGGTCACCGCCGCGTTCTCGGCCTCCCTGGTCGCCTCGCTTCTGGTGCCGTGGGGGCCGTTCGCGTACCTGCCGAGCGTGCTCTCGGTCCCGCTCGTCGCGGCCGCCGTCGCCGCGTGGTGGTTCGCGCTCGCAGCAGACCGCGCGTGGCTCCGCGTCCCGGAGCGCGTGCTCGCGGGCGTGCTCGAGGCGGGCGGCGTCGCGCTCGTGATCGCCTGCTGGCTGCTCCTGAAGCTCGTCGGCCTGCACCCGTCCGGCACGGACGACAACATCTACTTCTACATGGCGCACCGGATGACCGAGGGCGCCATGCCCTACCGGGACTTCTTCTTCGCGCACCCGCCGGTGCACCTGCTCGTGCCTGCCGCCGTGTTCGCGGTCACGGGGGGCTTCTCGATCGGCGTGGCGAAGGCGATCCCCGCGGTCGCGCAGGGGGCCGCGGGGGTGCTGCTGTACCTCGCCCTGCGGCGGAAGAGCCGCCCGCTCGCGGTGCTCGCCCTCCTGGTTCACCTGACCGCCTACGAGGTCCTGATGGGCTCGACCGACATGAACGGCGAGAACATCATGACCGCGTTCCTGGCGGGCTCGCTCCTCGCCGCCACGCGCGGCCGGCCGCTCCTCGCGGGCGCGCTCGCCGGACTCGGCCTCGGGAGCGGCCTGTACGCGTTCGCGGCGGTGCTCGCCCTGGGCCTCGCCTCCGTTGCGTCCTCGCTCCGGGCGGGCGCGCGGTTCGGGCTGGGCCTGCTCGCCTCGTTCGGCGGCGCGTGCGTCGTGTTCGCGGCGATCGGCGGCGGCGCCTTCTGGGACGGCGTGTTCGCGTACCACCTCGCGAAGCCGGTCAAGGGGACGGACCGCCTCCCGGTGTTCGCGTCGCCGAACCCGTTCGCGATGATCTCCGCCATCGCGCACAACCTCGCGGAGTACCTGCGGAGCAAGCCGTTCGACAAGTCGCTCTACTGGCACGCGCCGGAGTGGCTCGCCGCCGCGCTCGGGCTCGCGCTGATCCCGGGGCGGGCCGCCGCGGCGTGGACCCGCGAATGGTGGTCGCCCGCGCCGGGCGGGGGCGAACGCTGGTGGGCGGGCCTGACCCCGCGCGACCTCCTGGCCGGGGGCGAGGAGGGCGCGGTCAAGCTCGCGGGCCTCGCGCTCGGCCTGTTCCTGCTCCAGTGGGCCGCGCTGAACGAGATCTACGACTTCTACACGGTCCCCATGCTGTTCTTCGCGTCGATCCCGGCCGCCTGGCTCCTGCTGCGGGCGTGGCGGGCGGTGCGCGACGCCGCCGCGTGGCGCGGCGCCGCCTTCGCGGCCGTCCTCGCGGGCGCGTTCTGCCTGCACCCCGCGTGGGCGTCGAGGATCGCGGACCGGATGTGGCCCGATGAGACGCGCGCCGAGGCCGGCGAGGTGGTCCGGTACGAGTGGCGCGAGCCGTGGGCACTCGCCTCGCTGTCCGGCCCGACTCGCGCGCTCTTCTTCGAGGACGAGCGGGTCAAGGGCCGGGTCACGCCGTACTACCGGCACTACGTCTGGAACAAGATGCTGACGTTCTCGACCGTGGACGACCTCGGGGCGCACGTGGCCGCGAACACCACGCCCGAGGAGACGATCACTGGGGCATCGACGCTCGCCCCGCTCGTCGCGCTGTACGCGGGCCGCCGGATGGCCGGGGACGAGGCCGACACGAACAACAAGCGGTTCTCGTCCGGGATGCTGACCGACGCCGCGTTCTGGGAGCGGGCCTGCGCGGACAAGGTGCGCTACGTGGTGTCCGCGGGCCGGTCGCGCTTCGAGGCCGACTACATGGGCAGCAACCCCGTGACCTCCGCCGACTTCCGGCGCGAGCACGACGTCGCCGACCCGCAGCTCCTCCACTTCCGGCCC
>VGRB01000281.1 GCA_016875475.1 Deltaproteobacteria bacterium | reverse complement strand
GCATGACCACCACGATGCCGGCGACCGACGAGTCGCCGCACCCGCCTCCTCCCCCGCCGCCGCCGATCGGGCCCATGGACGGGCCGCCCAGGCAGACGAAGAACCCGGGGCCGCCGCCGTACGAGCGGTAGCCGCCGCGGTAGCTGCTGCCGCTGCCGCCCCCGCCGGTGAGCCCGCGCGACCCGGAGAAGCCGCCGCCGGACGACCGCCCGGACGAGAAGCCGCCGCGCCCGCCCATGGACCCTCCGCCCCGGCGGGCGTCGGCGTCCGACGGGACCAGGGCGACCAGGAACGCGGCCGCGGCCGCGACGCTCAACAGGTGCGTGATCCTTGGAGTCCATCGCATGGGTGGAGTGTAACCCAAAACGCAGGGGAGGGCGCTACACCAGCATGACCCAGACGTCGTACAGGAAATGGCTGTAGGCCGCGACCGCGAAGCCCCGGACCAGGAAGATGGTCGCGAAGACGCACCCGGAGATCGCCCGGTACCAGAACGTGAACGCGTCCGGCGACTCGAGCCCGCCGACGTAGTGCGCGAGCGAGAACAGGACGGACGAGACCACGATCGCCCCGGCCGCGACGAGCGCCTGCTTGAAGCCCGCGCCCTTGCCCTGCCACAGGCGGCCGGCGGCCGCGATCGGGCCGCCGACCAGGCCGAGCCGGAACACCAGCTCCTCCCAGTACCCGGCCCCCGCGGACGACGAGAGCGCCTGAACGACCGAGACCTCGCGCACCACGACGCCCAGGCCCGTGCCTGCGCCCGGGCCCAGGCCCGCCTCGCGCATCAGGTGAGTGACGCCGAAGCCGATCAGCAGCCCCCAGGCGACGCCCTCGACGCAGAGCAGGGCCCAGTGGCCCGGCCGGAACTGGCCGCGCCGCACCAGGACCGCGATCAGGATCACGGACCCGAGCACGATCGCGCCGTTGACCGCAAGGAAGCCGGCAACGCCGAAGAAGTGCAGCACAACGCGCGTCAGCAGGTCGGTCGCGTTCCATGTCGTGTTGCCGGGCATGAGCAGGCCGGCGTTGTAGAGGAGCAGGAGCGGGAGCGTGACGGCGAGGGACACGAGCGGGTCGCGCGTCGCGGCGAAGTAGCCGCGCCCCTTCACGCCGCCCGTACCAGCCTTCCCTCCGGCCCTCGGTTTTCCCATCGCTCCACCGTGAATGCGCCGCCCGCGATCTCGTACACGTCGATGCCGCCGGCCGCAAGCGAGGACGACCCGCAGTTGGCGACGCGGACCGCGCCGCCGCCCGGGCGAGGCAGTTCGAAGTGCCTCGCGCGGTGGTCGTGTCCCTGGAGCACCAGGTCCGCGCCCGCCTCGGCCAGCGTCGCGCGGACGGCGTCGCGGTCGAGCAGCCGGCCGATGGTCTCGCTCACGAATCCGCGCCGGTGCAGGTTGTGGTGAAGGGCCACGATGACGAACCGGCCGGCTGCGCGAGCGCCCTCCACGGCGCGGCGGACCGCGCCGAGCTGGCCCTCGCCGACCTCGCCGAACGAGCACAGGGGCGGCGCGATCATCGCGGTGCGGACCGCCACGATGCGGACCTCGCCGACGTCCTTGACCGCGGGGTAGGCATCGGGCTCGCCCGGCCTCCACAGGGTCGGGCCGAAGCGCCGCTCGAACCGCGCCGCGCGGACCGCGCCCGGCGTGTAGTAGTCGTGGTTCCCGGGGATTACCGTGACGCGCTCCCACCCCCCGAGCGGTGCGAGCACCTCCGCCGCGAGGTCGAACTCGGCGTCGAGCGCGAGGTTCGTCAGGTCGCCCGTGACGACGCAGTGGTCCGCCCCTGCCTCCGCCGCGGCGCGCACGGCCGCGCGCGCGACCGCCGGCGAATGGAGGGCGCGCCGCCGCAGCACGAGGTTCGCGGCGCCGAAGAGGCGGCGGCTCGCGAGGTCGGACGGCCGGATCGCGCCGGGGACGTGGAGGTGCAGGTCGGAGAGATGGGCGATGCGCAAGCGATCCCTACGGCGCGCGGGTCAGTTGCATGCCTGGCAGTACGTGCCGGCCTTGGTCACGCAGGTGTCGTCCCACTCGACCTGGCAGCAGTACGGGTCGTGGTCGCAGACGCACTCGCGGATCGTGACGTCCGCGCAGCCGGCCGAGGACTGGGGCTGGCAGCAGTCGCCGGTGTACGCGACGCAGGTGCCGTCGTCGCACCAGCCGGACGAGCACGCGCCGCACTCCTCGTCGCACGGGCCGTACCCGCACTCGCGCGAGCCGCAGCCGCACGCGATGCAGGTGTTGTCGGGCGAGCAGTACTGGTCGGACGGGCACGACCCGCACGCCGGGTTGCCGCAGGTGTCCGTGCCGCACTCCTGGCCGCCGAGGCACTCGCACTTCACGCACTGCCCGTCGTCGTTGCAGCCCTGGCCGTCGGCGCAATCGCCGCACGAGCCGCCGCACCCGTCCTCGCCGCAGACGCGGTCCTTGCAGTCCGGGACGCAGCAGATGCCGCACTGGAGCCAGTCCACCTCGATGACGCAGATCTCGTCCCAGCGGTCCGAGCAGCAGAGCGGGTCCTCGCCGCACACGCAGTCGGCAACCGCCTGATCCGCCTCGCATCCCGCGACGTCCGACGGCTCGCAGCACGCGAAGTCGGGCGTGATGCAGGCGCCCTTCAGGCAGGCGGTGCCGCCGGTGCACGTGCCGCAGGCATTGCCGCAGCCGTCGTCGCCGCAGTCCTTGCCGTCGCACGAGCACGGGAGGCAGGCGCCGGTGTCGGAGCAGTACTGGCCTTCCTGGCAGGTGCCGCACGGGTTCCCGCACTCGTCGAACCCGCACTTGCGAAGGCCGCACTCGCAGGTCCTGCACGAGCCGGCCTCGCACCACTCGCCCTCGCCGCACGAGCCGCACTGGCCGCCGCACCCGTCGTCGCCGCACTCCATGCCGGAGCAGTCCGGGATGCAGCAGACGCCGCAGCGCTCGTCCTGGATCAGGCCGGCGCACACGGTGTCCCACTCGGTCTCGCAGCAGTACGGGTCCGCCGCGCAGACGCACTCCTCGACCGCGGCGTCGGCCTCGCAGCCCGGGCCCGGGGTCGGCGAGCAGCAGTCGTTGATCACGGCCTCCTGGCAGGCGCCCTTCCAGTCGCAGAACTCGCCGCCGCCGCAGGACCCGCAGTCCTTGCCGCAGCCGTCGTCACCGCACTCCCGGCCGTCGCAGGTGCAGGGCTCGCATTGGCCGCCCACGAAATGCTGGCCGTCCGGGCAGACGCAGTCGAGAAAGTCGCCGTCGGGGTTGTAGCCGCACACCGCGCCCAGCAGGTACGCGCAGTCGAGCGAGTAGAGGACGTCGTCCTCGCAGAAGATCACGATCTCGCCCAGGCAGGTGCCGTACGCGCCGACCTCGCCGCACTCGTTCGCGGCGCACGCCACGTCGTAGTTGTCGCCGGCGCCGCAGGTCCCCCCGTCGGGGCACACGCCGCACTCGGTGGCGTCCACGCACTTGTGGTCCGGGTCGCACGCCTTGCCCTCGCCGCAGGTGCCGCAGTTCGTGCCGCACCCGTCGTCGCCGCAGTCCTTGCCGTCGCAGGAGCAGGCCACGCACTGGCCGGCCTCGCAGGTCTTGCCGGAGCCGCACGTGCCGCACGCGTCGGGCCGATCCGCGCACCCGCCGTTGCCGCACTGCTTGCCGTCGCACTGGGGCTTGCACACGCAGTCGTAGGCGCCGACCTCCTTGATCAGCCCGCACTCGAGCTTGCCGTCCGACAGGTTCCCGCAGTCGGCCGAGTAGAGCTTGTCGGCATCGCAGTAGACCACGAGGCCGCCCTCGCACTTCCCCTGCCACGTCACGTCGCCGCACGCGCCGCCGACGCAGGTCATCGTGTCGTCGTCGCAGGTGAGCCCGTCCAGGCACACGCCGCACGCGGACGCCTCGACGCACTGGCCCGCCGGCGAGCACGCCTTGCCGCCGTCGCACTTGCCGCACGAGGTGCCGCAGCCGTCGTCGCCGCACTGCTTGCCGTCGCACGAGCACGCCTGGCACCTGCCGGCCTTGCAGGTCTTGCCGTCGGTGCACTTGCCGCACGCGTCGGCCTGGCCGGGGCAGCCGCCGTCGCCGCACTCCTTGCCGTCGCAGGCCGGCGCGCAGCACTTGCCGCACCCGAGCGTCTCGACCGCGTTGACGCAGTCCGCGTCCCACGCCTGGTGGCAGCACGAGTCGTCCTTCTTGCAGACGCACGTCTCGATCGTCTTGTCCGCGGCGCAGCCGGGCGTCGCGACCGCGTTGCAGCAGGGCCTGTCGGAGACGTCCGGCACGCACTGGCCCGCCGGGCTGCACTTCTCGTTGTCGCCGCAGGCGCCGCACGTGCCGCCGCAGCCGTTCGGGCCGCACTTCTTCCCGTCGCAGCTCGGCGTGCAGGTGCCGTCGGGGCCGAGGTCCCCGCCCGTCCCGTCGCCGACGACGTCATCCGGGGTCCCCCCGCCGCCGCCGTCGCCGCACCCCGCGACGAGCGCCACGATGAACACGCACGCGAGCACGATCCGTCCGGTCGTCCGCATCTCGATTCCCTCCCTCGGAAGGGCGACCCCCCGGGCCCGCCCCGACGCTCGCCTAGTAGCCGATCTCCAGCGACCAGCCCACGATGTTGCCGGTGTCGTCGTACGCGTCGATGTCGGCCGCGTTCAGGACCCAGGCGCCCTTGGACGAGCCGCCGTTGAAGTCGGCCGGGCCGAAGGTCGTGTTGATCGACGTGCCGTCGGCCCCCGCCTGGTCGTGCAGCGTCGCGGTCTTGCCGCCGTGGGTCAGCTTCACGACCAGCGACCCGATGTAGCTGTGCGTGATGTTCACCTTGACCTTGACGCTCTTGACGGTCTTGTCCTCGGCCACCGTGATCGTGCTGTTCGAGCCGGCGGGCGTGTTGTCCTTGATCGCGACCGGGCAGTCCGTGGCCGCCGCAGTGATGGTGCTGCCGGCGGGCGGGGTGTCGCCGCCGCCCGCGACCGCGATCTTGAGCCTCCACGAGTTCACCTTGCCGGTGTCCGCGTTCGCGGTGTCGGTCACGACGAGCTTCCAGTCGCCCTCCGCGGCCTCGCCGCCGAAGTCGGTGACCGTGAAGGTCTTCTTGATGTCGCGGGCGCTGCCGCCGGTCTTGTTGTGGAGCGTCGCGGTCTTCGAGCCCTTCACCAGCTTGACCGTCAGGTCGCCGATGTAGGTGTGGGTGATGTCCAGCTCGACGTCGACCTTGGACCCGACGTTGAAGGTGTCCGGGACGCTGATGGTGCCCGTGACGCCGGTCGCGTTGTTGTCCGGGATGTCGAGCGCGCCGGTGCTCGCGTACTCCTTGACCACGCCGGAGGGGTCGTCGCCGCCGCCCGAGAGCGACTTCTCGAGCAGCATCTTCACGTCCGACCAGTCGATGTGGGGGTGGCTGCCGCCCGCCGCCAGCGGGAGCCACAGGAAGTCCGGGTGGTTCGTGTGGGACGAGCCGAGCCACTCGCCGCCGATGATCTTGCCCCAGGAGCCGATCTCGAGGATGTAGTGGTACTGGTCGTTGCGGGTGTAGTTGTCGATCTCCGCGGTGAACGGCTGGGTCGAGGCGTTCGACTCGGTGATGTAGGACGTGGTCGAGTAGACCTCGTACAGCTTCTTGACGCCGGTCGTGTGGGGATACTTGGTCGTGGTCGCGGGGAGGCCGAGCAGCTTGATCGCCTCCTTGGTGGTGATCTCCTTCACGGAGTCCACCTTCCACGCGATGATCGGCTGGTTCCAGACCTGGTAGTCGTAGGTCCGGTCCTCCGCGATCGCCTTCTTCATCTTGCCCAGGTAGTTCGCCATGAGGACGTGGTACGTGCCCGGGTTCACGTCGCGGCACTGGTCGGCCAGGATGCGGCCGGTCTTCTCGTCGCGCTTGACCTCCTTGTCGTTGCAGCGGCCGCCGACGAGGCGCGCGCTGGACGGGTCGTACATGGCCTGGAGGAGGGCCTTGATGTCCGCGACCTCGAACCGCACGCCGTTGTGGGTGACCGGCTTCTGCGGCTCCTTCTCGAGGATGGCGGCCGGGACCCACGCGTGGCAGAGCCCCCACCACGTCTCGACGCCGTCGCGGTCGTCGCACTCGTCGGTCTTGCCGTCGCCGTCGTCGTCGTACCCGTTGTGCGCGTCCCAGTTGCCCTTGTTCTGGGCGGTCCATTTCGCGGCCGGGCCGAGCTTCGTGTAGTAGTCCTTGTCCCACGACTTGTCGGCGCAATTGCTGCTGCTGTAGGGCTTGAGCTTCAGGAAGGCGTCGTCCGGGTTCCAGCCGTTGAACGCCAGGTCGTACTTCTCGGCCGGCGACAGCTTGTCCCTGGTGACCGCCTCCCCGCTCGACCCGAGCTGCCACCGCACGTTGATGCTGTCCTCGTAGGTCGGCCAGTAGGTGTCCGGCCACGGCTGGTTGTCCGCCCTGCCCTCCTTGGGCAGCTTGCTGAACTGGTACTCCAGCGTGTTGCTGAAGACCGTCGGGCTGTTGGTCGAGTTCCACTTCTCGCGGCCGACCACCGCCTGTTCCGCCGGCGGGTCCTGCACCGCCGCGCCGTCGCCCGCGGGCCCGGCCGACTCGCACCCGACTCCGGCCACGAAGGCCGCCGCCAGAGCCACCCACACGATTCCACGCAAAGACCTCATCGGAATCCTCCCCGGATTGCCAGAAGGCGGGGAATCATCGCACGAGAGGGGGTTCCGAATCAAGCGGGGAATCGGCTGAGCTGGCGTTTGGAGTACGCCCCCTGGCGCTCTGCCCGGCGCTGACCTGGGTCGCGCCGGGCAGAGCGCCGATGTGTTGGTGCCGAGTTGCGCCGTTCGCTCCCGGCGTTTTTTGGGGAGCAGTGCGAGGACGGGGCGCGAGTCCAGCGGGGATCCCGGCTCTGCGCCGCATCGGCACGTCGATGCTTCGACGATCGTTGGTGCCGGCGCAGTTGCGGCCGGGCTGCGCGGCGGTTCCGCCGCGGCGTTCGGGAGCCATGCGACGCTTCATGCGGGCGGAACCGCCGCGCCCCCGGCCGCGGTGATTCCGGCCCCCGGCCCCAGGGCTTCCCCGACTCGGCCACCCGCAGCCGACACGTGGGCTATCGCCGCACCCGCGGGGACCTTCGCCAGCAGTTTCCCCCGCCGCGTCGCGCTGGGTTGCGCCAGGCCCGCGAGGGCGTGGGGTCGCGACAGGGTTCCTTCAGCGGTGATTCAGTGCTTCGCGGAAGCGCGGGGTGAGCGGGTAGGCCCAGACGGTCTTGACCGGCAGGGCCCGGCGAGTGTGCCGGGGG